>JAGNWK010000153.1 GCA_017985985.1 Oligoflexales bacterium | reverse complement strand
TATGTTTCCTTTGCAAACAATGGACCAGAAGGGAACCTATGGATTACAGCAAGTTACACTGCTGATCGACACACTAGTTGTCTTATTTTTTTACAGCTGACTATGTCGCTTCAGCCCGGACAGCACAAGAGATAAGTAAATTGGTCTTAAAAGTTCCCCAACTTTGATCATCCATTGAGCCATGGTTGCTCTTGAAATATCGATACCAAATCGCTTGAAAATGTTCTCTTGACTGTATAAAGGTAGAGCGTCTGCATATTTGGAAATTGCAATTTGAGCCAAAAGACCAGGTGTTGCCATACTTTTAGGTATAGGCTGTGGGGGCATTGGCGCGGTGATAATACCGTCATTTTCTGTCGAGTATTTATAGCGGATGTTTCTTATAACACTGACTTTTGCAGGTTCCCATTTTAACTGTTCTGAGATCTCCTCTCCTATTTTTCTTTTTCCAATTTTTTCTTCTTCAGAGAGATCGTAGATAATCTCTTCCCTCGGAAGAATTTCTGGGAGAGGTCTTCTTTTAGGTCTCTTTCTGGAATGAGCTTCAATATCAGTCTTTTGTTCTTTTTCCACTTCTTTTTTGTGAGCTTCGAGTTCAACTTCATTGAACAGAATCATCTGATTAGGAGATATCTTTTCGCTCTTAGGGGAAAATCGGAAGGCTTTCAGAAGCTTTACTTGATACTGAAGATTTTCTATAAGATTTTTTAAAAATAGAGAGCTCTCACGCAAAGACTCGTTCTCTTCGTGGAGATTTTTATTTTCAATTTGGAGTAATTCTAGCTCGTTCATATAAATGATTGGAAATTCCTTGATATTTTTCATGATCTACAACTCCCGGAGCAGGGAAGCTATCTTGGAAGGGTCGAAGTTATTGGGGAGGTGTATAACAACTCCTTTTGGAAAGGAGATGGAAATACTGTTTTTGTCCTCTTGCTGTTCTACATTCTGCATAACTCGTACAAAACCTCTGCTAAGACGAGGCTTATTCTTAAGTTTTTTTCTCCAGTAAGAGAACTGGTTTTGACTTAAACTATTTTCTCGACAGTATCGAGATCCTGAGATCCCTTGTTCTTCCTGTTTTTTAAAGTGATCTAACCATTCTTGCTGTCTCATACCTTCCTCCATATTTGTCAGGAGGAAAAAATATCAAATTTTAGTAGATTGAGAAGATGTGCTTTGCTGATCGCTTACTTTGAAGTAGACGCCATCTGCCCAGATGTAGACATACTCCTTGTCAGCGAGAGACCTTTTATCCCATGCCGTATATTCCTCGCTCCAAGCTTGCTTGAGCCTCACAATATTTGTGGAGGAGAGACCCTTTGCCCTTTCACCCAAGAGGGCCTGCAGGGCCTGTGGGAAGTCTCCTGTAGAGATGCCCCGCAGGTACAGCCAAGGTACCAAGTCCTCAATGCTCTTCGTTCGTTTCAGATATGCTGGCAATAGCTGGCTAGAGAAGGGCACATGAGGAGCAGCATCTTCATTGCCACGGAAGCGGACCTTCGGCCTCGTCAGAGGGATTGCTCCAAGACCTGTTTGGATCTCACGTTCTGGAGCAAAGCCATTCCGTGTAACTAGACGTCGTCCAGCATCATCTTTGAGGTTCTCGAAATACTTACAGTAGCTCTCCACTTCCGAGAGTAAGGCTTGTGCGAGCATCTTTCGCGCTCCCTCACGTAATGCCTCACTGAGTGGATCAAAGGAGCTTGTGATAGACCGGACTGATGCAGTAGACTTGTTCATAGCGTGCCTTTCTCTTGTGGAATTGAAAGGTTACGCTACTTTCGCTCATTTTTAGAGCAAGAACGCTTCGGCGAACCCCGCCTCAGACCTCAGGACACCAAATCTGGCCATATCTCTCAAGACTGATCCCATCAACACATTGAAGATTCTTCATAATGTTAGCAAATTGACTAAGAGATGCTGCCTGTACCGTTAGCAATACCCACTTATCTTGTTTAATACATCCTCCCGTTCTTGGGGCATCACTGGTAGGATTTGCATTGAACGAGACATCGCAAACCTGACTAAAGAAGCCCTTCAAGCCAGCAAGCAAAAAATCAAAGATCAGATCCGCGCTCTCGAAGTCAGTTGGTTAGATCGTCTGACCCAGTACACAGGGGCAGCTATTCGCGGAGCAACAAGCCCTGAAAGCGTTCGCTTTGGGGGCATAGGAGGTGCGGCCGGACTCTTGGTAAGCGAATATCTTCGGGGCCCTCTTGCTAAAATTAAAGGTTTGTTTCTCGGCATGAAAATCAATGGTGCCGTTGATGCCGTCATCGCTAAGCACGGTGAATTAAAAGATCCGGAGTGGGGTGATCAAAAAGCACTGCTAAGTACACCTGCCGGCAGACGAGAACTCGAAAGCGATTTAATGAGAGAACAAAGAGTAAAATTCATGGAGAGCCAGAGCCCCGAGCTCAAACACAGGGAGCTCGTCAACAAAATAGGAGCAGCAGCCCCCTTTGTCGGAGCAATGGTCGTCGCCAGCGTATTTGCGGCCGTCGGAGTTGAAAGACTTGCCTTGGTTTCCAATGCACAAAAAGAATTCGTTACTCGCTATCAAAAACTCTACTCTGACGCCCAGATCATCAAGGTCAATTACCAAAAAAGTTTGAGCGAACTCCTAACGGGCAACTGCAATATCGC
>JAGNWK010000152.1 GCA_017985985.1 Oligoflexales bacterium | reverse complement strand
CATGAGAACGCTACCAGATGCTCCATAGTGCAATCCTCACACTTAAGCAGGATAAACCCTTAAGCTAGGACGCCACACTCTAGGAAGGCCCATAGTTCTTTCTCGACATGCTTGGGTATGGCTTTGCATTCTGCAGCAAGATGGGCCAGGAAGGTGTTCAGGTGACTTGCAAGAGCTTGGTAGAGGACTGTCTCTTCAGGCTTACGTCTTTCATAGATTTTTTGTGTGATAGCTCCCATGACCAGAGCATAGAACCATCCCATCATGCCAGGCAGTGACCTGGAGAGGGCTGTCCGTGGGGTCTGTTGAAAGTCTAAGCCGCTTTAAGCCACTTAAACGAGAAGCGAGCTCGCAGGGGCTTGGCATGAGCTGTTCATCGAAGATGCCCGAGCTGTGTGCTGTCCCGAACGAGGGCTAGAGCGCTTTTGCGTGCGACCTAAATGACCGATTATAAATGAATTAAAGAGTAGATGGTATTCTACAGCAAACTTACCAGTCAGGCCCTGATAGCCTACACCTACTTTTTAAGCTCTGCTTGAATTTCAGCTTGCACTTCTTGCAAACTGTCTCTGTGTTGCAGTACACGTTGCCTGTATTCAGCTAGATTTTGTTCACTCAGAAAATACCCTTCTGCATGCGCACCCATAACGATGGCTGCAATGAGTGAACCTGCACCCAAAGCGAGCAGGCCTCCCCCTGCGATCTTATATCCAAGTCCGCCGTTTTTTACCCCCCTGTAAACCATGACTCCCCCTGCTGCAATAGCTGCTAACCCTGCAAAACCAGCTACAGTTGATCCGATTCTAAACTTCACGGACTCTGATCGTTCCATGCACTTACTGCCGGTTAGAACCGTATAAATCCCGACGTCTACCTTGTTCGCACAACCTAAGAACGCTGTGCATATAAGTGCAGAACACAAGACCTCGTTATTCCAATACCATTCATCGTTCGTTCTCAACCACCTATCGCTGGCAATACGTTTATCAAGACGGCACCTCTCCTCTTCCTTCAAAAGATTATAATCGGTCTTCGTGTAACAAATCGCTTCGGTCAGGGTTCCTGCCAAGGCAAGTCCGGTTTCTGAACCTGAGTAAGCCTTATCAACAAGACTCTCAGCCAAGGCGTGTGCCCCTATGGCTTGGAAAAACTCATCTGAATCACCTTCGTGTGCAGCTAGTTGCTTAAAGAGCTCCACCCCGTCACGTCGCATATCAGCCTCTAGCTCTGCAGCTTTATCATACAAAGCGAAGAGTTGAGCCTTTGTCGAGAACTTGAGATGCAAACCCTTTTGTTCCTGCCATGGGCTACAATTGGAACCCTCTCCTGCAAGCCACTCCCCTTCAACGCAGGCTCGGACCCTAAGGTTCAAAATTTTTTTCTCGTCAAAAATCTTGTGTCTGATCAAAGGAACATGTTCTTTGATGCTAAAGTCACTGATGCATTTTGTGCCTTGGCAAAACTCGTACTCGACATAAGCCCGTTGCGGCTGTCTTTCAACGTAAATAACGGGAAACTCCCCTTCTCCCCCGATATCCCCATACCTGATTTCCACTTTGCTGATTTTGATCTCATTGGATTTATAAAAAACAGTGTTTTTCAACTCGACAAGTTCGAATTGATCTCCTTCCTTTTTCATTTTGCCTAAGACACCCGAATCATCTTCCATGACGCTCACGTCAGCAGCTTTATTTTTTTCCATTGTATTGAGATCATCGATCAAAGGCTCCTTCTTCTTCTGCTGCTGTTTACACTGCATCAAAAAAATGACCAAAAACAACGCTCCCATAGATGGGATAAGCTTGCATTTCATGAAGCATCCTTTAATGAACATTAATCTGAGAATTTCATAGAACCATACTACAAGATCTTGTGCTGAGACGCGAATCTCAGCACAAGAATCCTCACCTACCTTGGAGCAAGGCTTACGTTCAAAAAGCTCTGCTCTAACTAAAAATAGCGATACAGATCTAAACTCCACTGTCTGCGACCCCCTGCCTGGCCGGATAGGCGCAGCTCCCAGTCCCTGCTGGGAAAAGACAGAGCAAAGTCAGCGAGCGTTCTGCTCTTGCCCCGCAGATCTTGCGAAGTCCACCAATGCTGGGCACGCAGCTCGGTCAGCACATTGAACTCACCCCCACGCCAGAGCAAGCCTCCCGTCAAACCTGGTCCCGCTCCAGGCCCCCAAGAACCAAAGCCAGTTCCCACAGCTCCCGTCAATAAAATATACGGAACGAGGCCAAAAGCTGACGGAGAGGCAAGACCTATCCCCCCCTCAGCTCGTCCTAAAACTTGATCTCTATCTCCTCGATCTATGAGAAAAGCTATACGCCAGGAAAAATCTGGCTCCTCTAAACTGAAATCGATCAGCGAGACGACCTCTGCCAGTTTGACTTGCTCTAAAACAAGATCTGTCCTTTCTCTTCCAGGGAACAAGAGGACTGAGGTGTCGAGATAGCTGATCGAGGCCAGGGGGTCATAACCCGTCTCCTTCCCCAAAGAATATAGGAAAAACAACGATACTTTTTAACACTCTAATCCTACCGCCTTTTGCCATTATCCTTACGTTTTCGTCACCGCCAAGATCTGATATCGAGAGAAGATAGGAAAGAATATAGGAAAAACAACGATACTTTTTAACACTCTAATCCTACCGCCTTTTGCCATTATCCTTACGTTTTCGTCACCGCCAAGATCTGATATCGAGAGAAGATAGGAAAACTGATCTTTTCGT
>JAGNWK010000022.1 GCA_017985985.1 Oligoflexales bacterium | reverse complement strand
AAACACTGTTTGTGAGCTAAATCTTCTGCAAGGAGACTTAGCAGCGCTTTGCGTGTTTCACTGATTTTGAGCTGAACTCGCTAGTTTGGAAGGACGAGAAGATCAGTTTTCTGTGGTTTTCTTGAGAGCAGATCTTGGCGGTGACTAAAAACTTAGGGATAGGGGTAAAAGGCGGCATAATTGGAGTATTGAAAAGTGCTATAATTTTTCCTATCTTCATTTGCAAGTGCTACCCGATCATGGGGTGGGCGACCATTAATTCTTCCAGGTTGTGGAATAAAACGTGCAAGGTCAAGGTAGTCAAGGATTACAATGATACGTTCATGAGCTGGAGTTTGTGGGCCATACTCCTCCTCGAATGTTGGAAAAATACAACGTTGAATCTTCTTCCAATTGTGAAGTATATTGCTGTCCAAGGATCATCCTCCGGTGAAAACTGGGTTGTTGAAGGACGATTCTTACTCACCTTTATTAACTTTTCTATAAAAAAACAGCACCGAAGGTGCCGTATTACGTACTTTTTAAAATACCTCTCGGGTGTCCCCGTTTTCCTGTGCTCGTCAAACTTCGGGCTTTTGTTGAACAGCCTGATATTCAAAGTAAGCAACGTGTTGCTTCTTTAAGATACCATTTCCGTTTTTATATGGGCCGCTCTATCCTATCTAGGTCATAATACCATTAACGGTCATAGGCATACCTCCACATGTTATTAAAACTATAAGCGGAAAGAGATGTTATTCAGGATTCGCTCTTAGTAGTCCAATTCTGTGTGCAACATACCACAATGGAAAAGCAAAAGTAGCCATTTTAATCCCTTGAATGCCTACCATCGACCACCAATAGCCTACAATCAGAACACTATTACCTGCAGTTCTAAGCAAAGAAAACATACTTGAGTGGTGCGTAAAGATAACATTTCTGTTCTTCTCAATAATCATCCTTTCAGCGTCAGTTGCGGACAATTTGCCATAAGGTTGTGCCCTTGTCGCAGCGTTGAGCACATAAACCTTTTTATCAGGAGCAATCGATGCGCTAAGTCTTACGACTGTCTTTAAAACACATTGGTCAAAAAATATACCAGCTACCCTAATGCTGTCATAGCTCACATTATTGCGCTCTATACTTGCCAAAATTCCCTCCGCTCCACTCAGGTCATATTTTTTTACGATGTCAATCTTATCGTAGCCTGCTGTCTGGTTCAGAAGTTCAGGAGTGGTTTTTTCTTCTCCAAATTCAACAAAAACAATCCATGCATTGTCAGTCATTGCTTCATGAATTTCGCGTTTTATATCTTCACTTAGAGCATGTCTTTCAAAGTTATAGAACCATTCACGCAAAAAAGATTCTTGCATGTCTATGATGGCAAGTACGTAGGAGTGAGGATTGTTTAGCTTTGTTTGATCACTCCCGTAAGCAAATGAGTATCCTGAGAAAATTAGGAAAATTGAGAGTAAAATATTTTGCATCTGAGCCTCTTTTAAAATTGGAATTTACTGAATATTAAGAAGTTCTATCCAAAAGATAAAACCTCAGAAAAAATCCGGTCTGAAGCAGGGGTCTTGAAAACAGAACTGTTATAACTCTTTTTTCAAGGCCCTTTTAAGCCCTTTTTGGATAGTTGGTCAATAAAGAAATTCAAATTCTGTCACCACCTAACGGTACTGTACAAGTATGATTTATGGGATAAACAGATACACAGAGGTAATCCCCGGGAAAAGCAATTTATTTTTCTTGTCCTATCTGTTCGAGTAACGATTTCTAGAAAAAAATCTAACCAAAGCTTTTTAGTACGAGACTCGTGCTTTCCTTTCCCTTATAATTTTACTGTGGATGGGAGCGAAGTGAGGCAAACCCAATAGTATTATAGGTCACAGGCATACCTCAATATGAACTATATGTGAGAATGTATGACAGCAGAACGACACATTCTCAAAATATCCTTCAAGGAAATACCGACCAAAGAGCTAAATAGCTTCGCTAATTGTGTCGCTAGACTGAGTTCTAATCTCCAAAAGAGCCTTAGAAGCAGCTTCAGACTGTCCCTTTTGGTAGAAGGCCAAAAAGAAAGGGTCAGTCGGTTGGGTGTCCCTGTTTTTTTAATAAAAGTAGGCATTTTAAATAAAGGTGACTGACCCGAATGGCGTTCGCTCGGGTGTCCCTGTTTTTTTAATAAAAGTAGGCATTTTAAATAAAGGTGACTGACCCGAATGGCGTTCGACGAGGTTTTGCGATGTAAGTATTCTGATTTCGTCATTGCGAGGAGCCGTAGGCGACGAAGCAATCTTACCTTTACACGGAGATTGCTTCGCTGCGCTCGCAATGACGAACTCGGAATATTTGGATTGGTTGGTTCAGGTGCCTTCCAAGGCCCTGGTGGCATCTTCTTTTGGTTGCGGAGCTCTTTTCTTTCTCCTCGGGGCTTGGGGTAAAGAGGATGGGTCTACGAGGTCAGGGTTTGAGACTGATATTTTCCATCGATTCTCTAGTGTCATCAAAGCGTCTCCTTGTTGTTCAGCGGCATCTACTCTCCTTCTCACCCCTGGATCGTTCTCTATTGTTCTTGGACTTGGTGGTAATGCCGGTGAAGTGTTAGCACGGGCTTCGAAAACCTGATCTGTCAGCCCTCCTGGGGGGAAGGAGACTGGCGTGCTGGAAACACCTGGCGTGCTGGGAACAGCTGGCGTGGGGGGACGTGGGGAAGACCTTGTTGTTGCAACTATAGCTGGCAAAATGGCTAGGTCTCCTTTAAACCAATTCCAAGCCTGGATGAGACGGGCTTCTATCTCTATTGATGTGGGATTCAATTTGTATAAAGAATTCCAACGAGCAAGTAATTTTGCTTGCTTGTACACAAGTTTTCCTAACTGATCCCACTCTTGTTGAGTGACTTTTTCTTTAATAAGAATCTGAGGGACATTTTTAGGTGTAATATCAACTTCAAGCAGATCGGTAGCTCGAGGTATTGTATCTGATAATCTCTTGCGCGGAGGAGGGAGGAGTGTGGAGGGAAGTCGGGGTGCTTCTGTAGCACCTGACAAGCGTCCACTAGTTGGGGGAAGACCTGGAAGGCGGGCGTGTGAATCTAAACCCAAGCCTACCTCTTGAGAACAATTTGTTTCGACGAGTCCGTAGCCGCCATTTTCAAGTTTCACAAGCTCAGTTTTGGGGAGAGTTTCCAGAAGCCCTGATGCTTGCTTTTCATCCAAATCACTCAGAGTCTGGGGAATATCGACATCCAACTGGTGGGCTAAGATCCATACATCCTTATTCGCTAAATTCCAAAGAATGTTATCTTCAAAAGAAGAGTTTCGAGCTTCTTTCTGAGTTTTTAACTTCCTTTTTCCAATCTCGTTTTTACTGATGTTTATGATTTTTTCAGCTCTTGCAAATATAAGTTTAGCTCTGTCATTATCTGCTTGTATGTCCTCTAAATCTGTTTTGTCGGCGGTGGAGTTGTCCCCCATCTCTAAGACCCACTGCTTAGACTCAGCACAGCAAAGTCCATCTTTGCTGGATATTCCCTCGGTGACAAAACTGGGGTCTGTCACACACAATTTGGCATTAAAATGAACAGCTCCAGGGGGAATATCTGCAATTTCAAAGAAAGGTCTATAATCCCTCTTCCATTCTGTGCAGGTGTCTGTGCACATTTGCCAAGCTAAAAATCCTGGATTATTAGCATAGTCATGGGAAACTTCCAGGACAGATAGAGATCCTGTCGTTTTCACCTCTGCCTTTAAAACGAGTTCAGAACTCCAAGCTAGCGACTGACGAACTTGTTTGACATCTTTGTCATCGAATAGATGAATAGGTTCAGAACACTGGGTTTGGAGAACAGGTTCTAAGCTTCCAGGTTGAGCAAGACTCTTCTCTCTCTTAGCGTCTGATTTGCAGGACTCTAAATTTAACAAGAGTAAAAAAACATTACTAATCAAAAAAATCGTTTCATAGGTGAGCCTCCCCCTACAAGTTTACTCCATAAGTACTTGCCTGAGGGAGAACTCACTGCCTCATTTATCATGCTGGAGTGGCAGGCTTGACTAGTCTTGGCGTTTATAGATAGCGCCCTCAGCCGCTTTGGCTTTGGGAGGGTTGGTCCCTTGCAGGCTCAGAGTATACGCCGCGACTTCTTCGGTCTTTTCGGGACCCAGTATAGGGAGCCAGGATATCATTCCCTTTTCTAAGACCCCATTCGAAATCGTCTTGATAATGTCTTCTTCTTTTCCCCCATGGATCCAGTACTCATCTGTTAGGTTGGGTCCGATTCCCCCTTCCCCTAAATTTCCATGACAGGGCGCACAGTTAGTCATGAAGACATCTTTTCCTTTCGCTATCAAATCTTTTGATTTGAGCTTCTCCTTGAGGGAGACTGCGGGTGCTGTAGGTTCTGAACCTGGCCCATGCTCCTGAGGTGGAGTGTCTTTCCCGTTCGTCTTTTGCTCAAGCAAGTGCTGGGTGTCCTGAGAGAACTCTTCCTCCAAAGAAGGGGCCCTGAAAACATGGTAAGCGAAGATGTATATGATCGAAAAGATAATGGTGGCATAAAAAAGTCCCAACCACCAACTGGGCATGGGGTTGTCAAACTCTTCAATGCCATCTGCAATATAAGGTCTTTTAGGCTCTAGTTTTTGTTGTTCAACACTCATAAAGGTCCCTCTCCTTTTCGTCGTTGGTTTGCGAGCGGATCCTCTAAGGCTTTTTTAGCCATCTGCTCATAAAATTTTTTTGAAGATGGGCGATAAACCCAAAAGAGGATGACACATAAGAGTCCAAAAAAAAGAAGCAAACTCACTAAAGGTAAAAGTGTAAAAGGTGCAAGAGCTTCTTTGAACACGCAGTACTCCTTAAAAAGCTAATGATCCTAGGAACCATCTCACAAGTCGTTTAGCTGCGTTATTTTCGTCGCTGCGCTGCTCATTTACCAGCAAGTAAACTGCGCTGCTCGCTCCTCAATGCCTCGCTATACGACTTGTGGGACGGCTCCTAGTCTTGAACTGCTCATCACATAAGTCGTAAGTCGGCTTTCCGTTTGCTGATACGACTATCGGTACAGATCAGCAGCAATGGCTAGGGCTGAGAAACCGATTCATTTTTTCTATCCACTCCGAGCCGCTGCAGGTACGCAATCAGAGCAAGAAGCTTTGAGTCCCAGGGGAGCTCTTGCACCCCGTCTTTGCTCAATCGAGAGAGGATACCCTCAGCTTGTTGACGAGCCATACTTTCTGCTGTTTTGATCTCTTCTGCGCTATATGGGACACCAAGTCGTCTCATGACATCTAATTTGTCGGATAGACGAGTTCTGTCGATGCGAGAGCTCTCCAGCCATGCATAGGAGGGCATCACTGAGCCAGGGGAAATAGAGCGAGGATCTTTCATATGTCGATAGTGCCAAAGATCGGGATACTTTCCTCCCACTCTGTGCAAGTCTGGGCCTGTCCTCTTTGATCCCCATAAGAAGGGGTGATCATAAATAAACTCTTCTTGTTCAGACTTTGGACCATATCTAAGGGTTTCTTTGGCATAAGTCCGTACCATCTGGGTGTGACAGTAGCTGCACCCTTCTTCTATGTAGACATCTCGGCCCTCTAGTTCAAGGGCTGTGTAGGGACGAATATGAGCTAATTTTTCTTCTGGGATTTCGACAAGAAAAGCAGGGATAAACTCACAGAGTCCACCAACAGCAAGGGCAATAAAAGCAAGAACCCCCATAAGCAAGCCGCGATGCTCAATCTTTTCATGAACAGTTCCTACATGCTTACTCACTTCCCTAGTATAGGAGAAAGTCTCATCGGCTGGACAAGAGCCAGCAAGAGCCGTTCGTATCAAATTATATAAGCAAAGTATGGCTCCGACCAGATAGAGAGTCCCACCAATCAGGCGAGCCCAGTAGAGTGGTTTAATAGCTTCCACTGTCTCAATGAATTGAGGGTAAAGCAGGTACCCATTTTTATCGGTGGCGAACCACATCAGCCCCTGCATAAGACCGGCTACCCACATGGAGCTTACGTAGAGGAGGATTCCTATGGTAGCGAGCCAGAAATGAGTGTGAGCCAGACTTTTGCTATAAAGTTCCCTCTGCCAGAGTCTTGGGGCTAGATAGTAGAGCATACCGAAAACCATACCCCCTACCCAACCTAGACCCCCACCATGCACGTGGGCAATCGTGTAGTCTGTATCATGAGTAAGAAGGTTCAGGCTTTTGATAGATAGTAATGACCCCTCAAGTGTGGCCATCCCATAAAAGGTAAGAGCCAGGAGGAAAAACTTTAAAACAGGGTCTGATTTTAACCGGTCCCAAGTTCCTCTCATGGTGAGAAGACCGTTGATCATCCCTCCCCAAGAAGGAGCAAGGAGCATCAGAGAAAAAACCATACCAAGTGACTGAGCCCATTCCGGGAGAGAGCTGTATAAAAGATGATGTGGTCCTGCCCATATGTAGATAAAGACCAGGGACCAGAAGTGGATGATCGATAGTCTATAGGAGTAGACGGGTTGTCCACAGGCCTTGGGTACAAAGTAGTACATAAGACCGAGAAAGGGTGTTGTTAGCAGGAATCCAACCGCATTGTGTCCATACCACCACTGGACCAGAGCGTCTTGCACGCCTGAATAAATCGAGTAACTTTTAAACCAGTCTAACGGGATGACCAGTGCGTTCACAATGTGAAGCATGGCTATGGCAAGTAAGGATGCTAAGTAAAACCAAATGGCCACATAGAGATGCTGAACACGACGTACTTTTAAAGTAAAAAATACGTTTAGACAGAGGACGACCCATATCACTGTGATCAAAATAGCGATAGGCCATTCCGCTTCGGCATACTCTTTCCCTCGTGTCATTCCCAGAGGTAGAGTGATGGCCACCAAGAGAATGATAAACTGCCAACCCCAAAAATGAATCCTTGAGAGTAGATCGGAATACATCCGTGTTTTTAAGAGGCGTTGCAGCGAGTAGTAGAGGGCAACAAAAAATGCGTTCCCAGCAAAAGCAAAAACTACAGCATTCGTATGTACGGGACGGATCCGACCAAAGCTGGTCCATGGGAGTCCTAGATTAGCAGGCCACCAGGCCAGCTGCAGGGCGGCCAGTACCCCTGCTACCATGCCGATGACACCGAAGATGATCGTGGCCCAGACGAAGAGGCGCACAATGCCATCATCGTAGCTCAGTTTTGGGTTCCTTTCTGTGTTCTCAGATATCGTCACGTTCCCCTCCCTTGGATATGGTTTTTGATGCACGATTATAGATGCGTTCTTCATACGTAAGTTCTAAGGCTGGCGATTCTAAATCATCAAACTGACCCGACTTGACTCCCCAGATGAAGGCTGCAAGGCCCAAGAGAGAGAAGAGAAGACTCAGAGGGATGAGAAAGAATAGTATGTTCATGGGACTGGCCTCGTTGCGAGAGCCGTTCCCCTGGCCCAAAAGGTGCTGATCATAAGAACAAGAAGCGAATTGATCGGCATAAGAATAGCTGCAACCAACGGTGAAATTCTCCCTGTCAACGCTAAGCTGAGAGAGAGCAGATTGTAGACGGTGGAAACAAAGAAAGCTTTCTTGATTGCGTTTACAGCCTTTTTACTGATTTTAGAAGTTTGATGGAGAAGGGAAAGATCTTCTCGAAGCAAAATTATATCTGCTTGATTTTTGGCTAAAGAGTGAGCTTTTAAGACAGCAATTCCCACACAGGAAGAGCCGAGAGCCATGGCGTCGTTGAGTCCATTCCCAACCATGGCTGAGAATTTTTTTTCTGCGAGGATGATGTTTTGTTTTTCTGCAGGACTTAGAGAATGGGAAATTTCTTCTTCTCTAAAATCGAGTAGAGTGCCGATACGATGAGCCTCTCGAGCTCCATCTCCTGTTAAAATCTGAATTTCAAATCCTTTTTGTCGAATTAGCGCCAGTTCAGCTCGGACACCTTCAAGAGGTTCATCTTCGAGGATAAAAGAACCAATGATGTTCCCGTCAAGACTGAAATACAGACTGGCAGGTTCCTTGCTAGGTGATTTGATTGTGTCTTTGTCTGTCAGGGCAAAGGCTGATCTGCCAAGTCTGGCGAAGGAAGTTCTCTTTTCATTTTCAAGCTCAAAAGTTATGCCCTCTCCCAATTGTTCTTTCACCTTGGAAATGCGGAGTGTTTTCCTTTTAGGGGTAGGAGGAGACTCTTCTTCTGCCCAACGGATTAAACCGAGAAGGTGGTGGTGTTGTGAAGACAGGGCTAGCTCTCTAAAGATATTCAAAGCGTCATTTCGGGATAGGCCGAGTTCTGATAATTTTTTCTCGTCAAGTATCGCTCTGGTGATATGTGGCCTGCCTTTGGTGAGAGTTCCTGTCTTATCAAAAAATATTTTTTTGACCTGAGACATTTTTTCTATCGCAGCTTGATTTTTAAAAATTAGCCCAGCTTTCAAACCTTCTGAGAAGCTGAGCCCATAAACGAGTGGAAGACAAAGGCTGAAAACACAGGGACAGGCGACTATCATCACCCCAATAAATCTGTAAAAAGCTGTTTCTGGAGATTTTGGTAACCAATAGAGGAGAACAGCTGCCCCAGCAAGAAGCATGAACCAGAAGAAAAGGAGGCTCAAGCGCTCGGCCCAGAGCGTATAAGATCCTTTCGCGTGATAGAGCTCTTCGAGGAAGGTCTTATGTTTGTACAGCTGACTCACTAGCCCATCTTCGAGAGCCTTAAGCTCGAGAGGTCTGGATCCATTCTGTAGTCCTCCATTCAGACTATTTCCCTTTTTATAAACAAGGGAACGTAGCTCGCCTGTCATCGGCTCTACGGAGAGCTCAGCCTGTTCGGGAGATACCAGTTCTGCACGGAGTGGGAGCAGTTCATGGGGGACCAAGTAGATAGTCATCCCTTTTTTGATTTTTTCTAGGGCGATGAATGTCTTTTTTCCATCTTGTCCTGAAGCTTGGACGAACTCCCCTTCACCCTTGCGACTCGAATTAAAAGCTATGCTTGAGATCTGCTGATCGATCTTTTCCACTTGCCTATTTTTGAGATATCGACCAGCAAGCAGCAGGAAGATAATAAAACTCAGAGAGTCGAAGTAGACAGCCCCATGCCCAGAGTAGACAGACCAGAGGGAATAAAAGTAGCTACTTAAAAAGGCTATAGAAATAGGAATGTCAAGAGAGATTTTGCCCGATCTCAGAAAACGTAGAAGTGAAAGTAAGTAGGACTGCGCGCAGTAAAAGAGACTGATCGAAGCAAAGCCCAAAGAAGCAGCAAGGAAAAGAGGGCGGATCGGACCCGAAACAGCCCCCCCTGAAAAATAGTCGGCCAGCGAGAAAATCATAATCTGACTAGCACTGAGGAAGGAGCAGGCTAATGGAATCAATTCATCCCGGACATTCATGGAAAGATGAGCACTCTCGTGCTGATATGGTTCGAGATGAAAACCCAGATCTTGGAAAAAAATGACGAGAGTACTTAGCTTTGAGCTAGATGCTTGATACTGAAGAGATAGTCTTTTTTTAGCAAAATTAATCGAAGGAGTGACTTCAGGATGTTTAGCTGCTAGAGCTTTTTCACAGAGCCAAACGCAGGCAAAACAATGCAGACCTGAGATGCTAAAATTGGCTTTCTCTTTTCCGTCTTCCTGCTGCTCACAAAATGATCTTTTGAAGATCTCCTCATCATAGATTGCAGCAGAACTAAAGCTTTCTTCAAAACGAGATAGAGAAGATTGTTCTCGAAGTGTGTAATAATCGGAGAGTCCCAGGGAGTGTATAAGCTGGTAAGAGCCAAAGCAGCCATGGCAGCAAAATTCATTTCTCTGTGGTGAACTCTGAGGGCATTGTACGGGCAGCGAGTCCTTCTCATGAATTGGTACAAAAGGCCGACTGCAGTGTAAGCATGACTTCGTAAGAGCCTGGAATGTCGAAATCTTATCGGAGAACATATGGATCTTTCTTGTCGAGATCACTCCAACCTTTCTCTATTTCTTTCAAGCCATCAGCTAGGTACCCTTGATCTGGCTACTCTTGGTGTGATCTGGTCCCTGAGCTTTGTCTCTTCCTTGCATTGCCTAGCTATGTGTTCACCCCTTGTCTGTGCTCATCTCAAAACGTGCTCTAAAAAAAAATCAGCTCTATTCGTTTATAACTTAGCAAGAGCCCTATCCTACCCATTGCTTGGAGCAAGTGCGGCATTTTTTGGAGCTGGGGTCTCGACTCTCTCTTACGAGATTGGAGTTTTCTTATCGATTCTCATAGGCACTATTCTACTCCTACTTTCAACTCCTTTGCGAATAAATAATCCTTGGAGGTCAGCATTTCAAACAATTTCAAACTCAACTATTTTACTTAACAATAAAATAATTATCGAGTTAAAGTCTCAATCTCAATTGCTTAGAAGTTTTGTTCTTGGCTTTTTGACAGTGATCTTTCCCTGTATGAGCCTGACGCCTATTGTGATCTTATCTATAACAGCAGGTAGTCCCTTGAAAGGAGCATTACTTCTCTTCTCGTTCTACTTAGGAACCGTTCCTGCGATGGTACTGGGACCAGCTTTGATGGAAAAAGGGTCTAGCTTTTTTACGTTCATTCCCCAGCAGAAGATCCTCTCGGCACTTCTTTTCTTAGCTGGGCTTGTGACGATTGTTCGAGTTTTTCATGCGTGAGCTAAGACGGGGAGTGAAAATTCGGTAGGAATTGGGAAACATATTTTTTGTAAGGAAGGGGAGAGGTCATGCAGGAGAAAAAGTCCTCAGCGGCAGAGAAGGTAAGTTTATCTTTTCTTGCTCCGACAGTAACTGCTGGGGGTGGACGTCGCTGGATTTACCCGGAGCGAAGAAAGAAAGGTTCTCGCATCAGCCTGCGTAAGTATCTGGCTGTAGCCCTCATGTTTATCTACTGCTCCGTACCTTTTCTTGAACTCGATGGGCGGCCACTGCTACAGATCAGTATAGAAGAGCAAAAAATTTATTTTTTTGCTCAAGTCCTTCGTTTTCATGAAATCCACCTGCTAGTGTATCTTCTCCTGGCGGCAGGATTTTTGTTATTTCTGACTACGGCCGTAGCAGGAAGACTCTGGTGTGGGCTGGCCTGTCCCCAGACGGTCTTCTTAGATTGGCTTATTCGTCCTATCGAAGAACTTTGTGAGGGAAACGCTTCTAAGAGAAAAATTGCGGATCAAAAGAAATCTTTTAGCCCACTCTATATCCTTAAAAAATTCATAAAACACCTTAGTTTTGCCTGCATAGCTTGGATCATAGCTAATATTTTCTTAGCTTACTTTGTCCATTGGAGGACTCTTTCTCATTGGTTGAACTCATCTCCTTTTGATCACCCAGGTGGCTTTTCTGTGATGGCCTTTCTTTGGCTCGTTTTCTACCTAGACTTCTCATGGTTTCGAGAGCAGTTCTGCTCCTTTCTCTGCCCGTATGCTCGTTTTCAATCCCTGCTTATAGATGAGAAGACACCTGTTGTTTCCTTCGATAAAACTCGTGGGGAACCAAGGGGTAAAAAAGCTGCGGGAGACTGCATAGACTGTGGCTTCTGTGTTCGAGTCTGCCCAACCGGCATCGATATCAGGAACGGCATTCAACTGGAGTGCATCCAATGTTTTCGCTGTGCGGATGCCTGTGATGAAATTATGCTCAATTTGAATCGTCCTCTTGGACTTGTGAGACAGGCATCAGAGCAAGAGCTTCAAACTCAGAAAAAAGCCAAACTAAGGGATGTGCTCCGTCCTAGGGTTCTCTTTTACGCTGTGACGGTTCTTGTTATAAGCTTAATTTTTATCTATAAAATTTCTACCCGTTCACTTCTAACGCTGAACTTCAATCGACCCAAAGGAACGCTTACGAGCACTCTTCCTGATGGACGAGTAGCACATATATTTGAAGTCCATGCTATCAGTAACTTCCGTGAATCACTCAATCTTAATCTGGAGCTCGTCGAACCAAGAGGAGCTGAACTGATCTGTGGGCCTTGTCTAAAAGGAGAGATGATCCCTTTCGGAGAAACTCGCTTTATGCTGATGGTTATGCCGTCTCAAACAAATCAAGATAAGACACTTATTCTAAGACATAAATCACACCCTGAACTGGTATGGAAAATGCCTTTATAAGTTTCCCCCTAAAAGATTAGGGCAGAGGTCAAACTTTCCGACCAAGAGATTGAACAGTTTAGCCTCCCATTGGTCTTCAGAGAACTTGGTGGAAAAGGTAAGTGAGGTAGTTGGTGGGAAGGGGCTCAATGCGCTTAGCAAGCTTGACAAACTTGCTATGTTCTTTGGTTCTAGGGGGGCTTGTGGGTACATCAGCTCGGTTTGATTTTCGGACGTTGTTGGGAGATGATCTTTATTGAGTAGGCAGTGGGTCAATTCATGATACATGATGGCTCTCATCGCCCCTTGATCCCAGACCCCATTCACCATTTGGACTCCAAATGGTGTGTGAATGGTGATGGGGGGTGGTTGCTTTAACATTTTGATGTTGAGTGTTGGACCTGGATAGTATCGCTCACAGATACCAACTGCTCCTGCATGACTGAGCGTATCGACGAGCTCTACTTTTCCGAGGTGTTTTGTCACTTCAGTAAGGTCTACCATTTTTAATCTTTTGACATCGATCAAATAACGAGCGACGATAGGAGCCAGCTCAGCAGCCCATTCCTTCGGTGGTCTGTTACTTATAACAGTCTGATCAGTTGGAGGTAGGGGATTAGCTGCTGGTGGTAGGGTAACGCTAGGTCCAGCAGGGCTTGTTGGTATAGCCGGTTCTTCAATCCAAGGGGTCTCTTTAAGCTTATCCTCGGCTCTTTCTAGTTTCTGCTTTTTTTTATCGAGCTCTGCTTGTTTACTTTTTAAACGATCGTCTGCATGGTGAATCTCTTCTTCAAGATTTTTCTCTTGTTCTTTTCTGTCGCTTAGAGATTGTTTTCTTCTTTGCTGAGCCTGTTCTTGCTCTTGGAGGTAAATCTCAATTTGAGCCTTTTTTTCTTTATCATCGACGAGCTCAGAGTCTTTTTCTATGGGGTGGTAGTCCGTTACGTCGGTGGCCCGCTTGATGGGTTTATACTTCTTGGATGTTCGACAGTCTACGACGGTGAAAACAAGTAAACATATAAGGGGAAGTAGCAGGTTCATCTTTGTTCCATATAAAAAAGTCAACTTTACGAGAACGACCTTTACATGCGAGATCACCGGACCGCCAATGTCATTCGGTTAGGCGGAATTCCTTAATCGTCTGTTCTATGTTAACTGGATACCTCTCGGCTTCGCTCGAGGTGACGAGGCTTTAACTAGCTTGGACAACGTACCCCGAGTGAAGTGAGGGTTAATCGTCTGTTCTATTTAGACTCGATACCTCTCGGCTTCGCTCGAGGTGACGGGGCTTTAACGAGGCGAGAACGTACCTCGAGTCCTTCAAGAGGTATCGAGTTAAAGAGAAATTAGAGCAATTCAGCAGCCAGCGTTGCCAACTCACTGCGTTCCCCTTGTTTAAAGGTGATATGGGCCGCAAGTTGAGCATGTTTGAAGCGTTCAATGACGTAAGTGAGACCATTATTTGTTGAGTCTATATAAGGATTGTCAATCTGGAATGGATCCCCTGTCAAGACGATCTTTGTTCCTTCACCGGCACGGGTAAGAATAGTTTTGATTTCATGGGGGGTGAGATTTTGGGACTCGTCGATCACAAAGAAGGCATTGGGCAGGGATCGTCCCCGGATATAGGTCAATGGTTCGATCGCCAGCAGCCCTTGGTGGATCAGTTCTTGATAGGTTTTACTAAGTCGTTTTTGCCGAGCAGGAGCTCCTCCCCCGAGTAGGAAGTCGAGGGTGTCATAGATAGGCTGCATCCAGGGGTTCAGCTTGTCATCCAGGTCACCTGGTAAGTAGCCCAGGTCTTGCCCCATCGCAAAGATGGGTCTTGCTACAAGCAGCTTCTGATAGATGTCTTCATTGGTGGTCTTATTGAGCCCTGCAGCGATCGCTAGCAGTGTTTTTCCGGTTCCAGCTCCCCCAGAAAGAGTGACCAGTTTAAAACGATCGTCGAGTAAGGCGTGCAGCCCAAACTGCTGCTCGATATTGCGTGGTGAAACCCCCCAGATATTGTCATCCGCAGAAGGCAGGAGTTTTATTTTCTCGCTCGCGGCATCGTAAATCCCTAGAGCGTAGTCTGAATTTGATTCTTCATTTTCAAGAACAAAAAACTGATTGGCAGAAATCTTATTGGGTAGTTGTATAGATTTTTGCAGTTCACCTTTTCTCATGAAAGAATGGAGCGATTCTGGAGCTAGTTTGATGTGGGTGATCCCAGTATAGAGCTCAGAGATGTCGACTTTATCAGCTTCGAAGTCTTCCGAGGTGATCCCAAAGGCATCTGACTTGATTCTCAGATTGGAATCTTTGGTGATAAGGATAACTTTTCGCTTATCTCCAAATTTTTTTTGTAAAGTTAAGGCAATCGCCAGGATGTGATTGTCCGCACTATCAGCTAGCAGCTCCGGCAGAATCCCCATGTCATGACCCAGGTAGACGAACAGTAGGCCGGAGTCGGATCTATCTTCAAAAAGGGCGATCCCCGAGGAGAGCGCGCCCCGTTGGCGTAGTTTATCTAAGATTCTAGATACCTCCCTCGCGTTCCTTCCCGTTTCGGTCTGATCTTTCTTAAATCGATCGATTTCTTCTATGACGGAGATAGGGATGACCACATCGTTGTCATCAAATTTGAAAAGACTGCTAGGACCGCTCAAGAGAACGTTCGTATCCAGGACGAAGACTTTTTTCATCAAAAAATCCCTTTCTGGTTGTGATAGAATGGGTATAAGTCAAAGCGTACAAGAGTTACAAAAAAAAGGAACCTCTTTTTATGGCGCACCAAGCTCATACAGAGGAATCGCTCCAAAATTTTTTCATCGATTTTCAAGCACTCTACACAGACAGAAAAATTTTGATGAGCTTCCCAGCTTTTCTTGATCTTGTCTCACAAAAGCCTAGGAAACAGATCCGAAATTCAGCGCAATATATACTCGATATATTTGACTACTTTCAGAGCATGTCAGGATCTGGTTTAGACGGACGCTTAGATCGATTTAAGCTCTTTGATTTGGGGACGGAGCGTTCTGGTCCGATCATCGGGGGGGAGAGCGTCCACCAGGAAATTTACAATCTGCTTAAAAATTTTACACGGCATGGCTTCGTCTCTAAGCTGATTCTTCTTCATGGCCCCAATGGCTCTTCCAAGTCTTCTACCGTCGAAACTCTAGCTAATGCTATGGAGAGATACAGTAGGGTTGAGGAGGGAGCTATTTACAGGTTCAATTGGATTTTCCCAAGTGATAAAGACAAACTCCCGCGAGCCAAGGGAGAACTGCTCCCGATAGGCTTTGGTAGTGGACAAAATGCCATTCGCAGGGATTCTCATGACTCATATGCTCACTTGGAGGAGGGAAAAATCACCTCAAAGCTCAGCTCAGAGTTTAAAGAGAACCCTCTCTTCTTGATCCCTATGCCTTATCGTGAAAATCTTTTAAGAACATGGATAGCCAAAGCTGAGGGACTAGAAGAAGATGAGGTCTCTCTTCCACCTCATATTTTGCAGGGGGGACTGTCGAAGAAGAATCAAGAAATTTTTGAAAATCTCTTAAATGCCTATGAAGGTAATCTGAATCATGTTTTCCGACATGTGCAGATCGAAAGATTCTTTTTTTCGCGTCAGTATCGTGTCGGAATTTCTACGATTGAGCCTCAGTTCTCCTTAGATGCCAGTGAGAAACAGTTGACGCTTGATAAAAACCTGATGAACATGCCTGCAGTTCTCCAAACGATGAATTTTCATCAGACCAGTGGAGAATTGATCGAAGCTAATCGTGGTCTTTTAGAGTTTTCTGATCTCCTTAAAAGACCGATTGAAAGTTTTAAATATTTACTCACAACGATAGAAAAAGGTACGATAAGCCTTCCTTCCAGTACGAGTTTTCTCGATATTGTGTTTATGGCCACTACGAATGATAAGCATCTGGAAGCCTTTAAAACCATCCCTGATTTTAGTTCTTTTAAAGGTCGTTTTGAACTGATCACCGTGCCGTATTTATTGTTCCCTGAGCAAGAAGAAAAAATTTATCAGATTGATATCAAGTCTGTTCAAAAGATTAAGAGTGTTGCTCCCCATAGTCTCAATCTGCTGTGTACTTGGGCTGTGATGACACGTCTTAAGCAGCCAGACCTAGAACTCTATAGCAAAAGACACAGAACTCTTGTTGCTAGGTTGAGCCCTCGTCATAAAGCGCTTCTGTATGAAAAAAAACCTCTTCAACCCTATTTTAGTGTGGAAGAACAGGATGTTTTAGAGGAAGTTCGATCAGCCCTGCTGAGGGAATCTATGAATACAAACGTTTGTGAAGGGAGCTTTGGGGCTTCTCCGCGAGAGGTTCGGGCTATCCTGCATAGAGCTACACAAAATCCTGCTCATGACGATCTCACACCTATGGCCATCTTTGATGAGCTCTATCTTTTGACCAGGGATCGAAGCATCTATGAATTTCTGCAGTTTGAACCACAGGGTGCTTATCATGATGCAGAAGCTTTTATTACGATTTTAAAGAAAGAGTTTGTTGATATTTTTGAGAACGAAGTGGTTCAGGCTATGGATCTTGCTGACGAGTCCCAGTATGAAACCCTGCTCAAACGCTATGTGAGCCATGTTGTTGCGGATATCAAAAAGGAAAAAATATGGGATGAACTCAGCAATTCCTATGTCCATCCTTCTCAGACTCTGATGGAAGATCTTGAGAAAATTCTAAAGATCAATATTCCGGTTCTGGATTATAGGGCTAATCTCCTCAATCGGATTGCAGCAGCGAAGATAGAACGACCTAAAGATAACATCCACTTGAGTTCTGTTTTTAAAGATATGATGGCTGCCATTAAATTGCATTTCTATGAAGAAAATCGTAAAGTTATCGAAGCTCATTTCAGAGTGATGATCACCCTTGAAAAAGATGGGGAGAAAGCTCAGGTCTCTGAACAAGAGAAAGCAGATGTGGAAAGAACTTACAGTAATTTGTGGGACAGCTTTGGCTATACACGTCCCATGGCTTACAAGTGTATGACCTTCGTCCTCGCCAACAGAGTGGGTTAGAGGCTAGGAACCATCCCACAAGTCGTCTAGCTGCGTTATTTTCATCGCTGCGCTGCTCATTTACCAGCAAGTAAACTGCGCTGCTCACTCCTCAATGCCTTGCCATACAACTTGTTGGATGGTTCCTAATGAACTTATCCGAAAGAGGAGAAATTAAAGTTCGCAAAATTTCAGTGTAGCGAGGAAGAATGTCGGTTATAGAGATGTCTCGTTGGAGGCAGGAGGAGAGGGAGCAGACTTCTTTACCCTCAAGGCCACACGGCACGATTTTTTGAAAAAGTTTGAGGCTATTGTTCACATTCAAAGATAGTCCATGATAGGAAACTCTCTGCGCAATTCGTATCCCTACTGCTGCAATTTTCTTTTTCTGCACCCAGACACCAGGGAAACCCGGCGCTCGTTCGGCACTGAGTCCAAACTCAGCAAGCAGCATTAGCGCCGATTCTTCCAAAATCTGAACATAGTTTTTTGGTCTCAGTTTGAGGGCGTTCATATCTAAGATAGGGTAGGCGAGGAGCTGCCCCTTTTCATGGGCAGTGATCTCTCCCCCTCGGTCAACATGAATAAGCTCGATCTGTTCTTTTTGCAGAGTTTCTCTAGTCAGCAAGAGATGAGCTGGGTTGGCGTGCTTGCCAAGCGTGAGGACAGGGGGGTGTTCCGCAAGAAAGATGCGTGAAGCAGCTCTGCCTTCGACGACGAGTCGATGATGCTGGAGCTGAATTTCAAGGCAACTGGCATAAGAGATCAGGCCAAGATTTTCAAACTCGAGACTCATCTAAGATCGACGACCTTGGACGTGAGACATAAATTCTTGTCTTGTCTCGAGTTTTTTAAAACAACCGCTGACAAAGCTGGTCGATGTGACGCTGTTTTGTTTTTGTACTCCCCGCATCATCATACAAAGATGGCTGGCTTCAATAACGACACCGACACCCTGAGGACTAAGGATCTTTCCCAGAGCTTCCCCTATCTCGTGAGTTAGACGTTCTTGAACTTGCAGACGTCTGGCAAAGACTTCGACGATACGAGGGATCTTAGAGAGGCCAATGATTTTCCCGTTTGGGATATATCCAACATGACAGGATCCGTAAAAAGGCAACATATGGTGTTCACAGAGACTGTAGAATTCTATGCTCCGAACAACCACCATGTCTTGGTAGGGTTCATCAAAAACGGCGTCTCCAACCACTTCGTCTAGATTGACGTTGTAGCCAGAGCTTAAAAAAAGAAGAGCATCTAAAAATCGCTGGGGGGTTTTTTTCAAACCCTGTCGATTTGGATTTTCGCCAAGCGAGGTGAGGAGGGTTTCTATGTTGTCGGTTAGATGTGCAAGAGTCATTTCGTACCTTTTCATAAGTAGTTTTCTTATAATGTTTTTCTAAAGAGGGCGTTCCCCCCTCTTTAAGATACTCCCCCCTGATTCTTGGGTGTTTCTAATTCGACCAAAATTTGTCCAGCTGTTACTTGCTGGCCTTCTTTGGCATGAACTTGAAGAACGGATCCTTTGAAGGGAGCAGCAATCTGAAACTCCATCTTCATCGACTCAAGTACGATGAGGGTCTCTTGTGCTTCTACGTGAGCTCCCTCGCGAGTCTGGACTTTAACGATGCGTCCTGGGACAGGTGCTTTGAGTGTTCTATCAGAGGAAGACCCTCCCTGTCGATTTTGACCTTGAAGAGTCCTCGCAGTTTTTTTTGCTTTCTCACGTTTGAAAGAATAGCCTTCTAGTTGCACAAGGTAATGATCAGCTTCATCGCTGCTCCACGACGAGTAAAAGATCTGAAGGGGTCTCCCTTTCTTGCTCTGGTTTTCAGGATGAAAATAGCCCATCCCCGTGGTGACAGGACTGTGTTCGGGTCTCCTCGAACACACTCTTTCTTCTGTAAGCAAGTCAAAGCGGTCTAGGGGGCCTTTTCCTTGTCCAGTCTCGACCTTGCTCATAGGCTTCTGATCAGGGAGCGCATCAGAACTGCCAAAGATATTCTTTGTTTTAAGGTCTATAGAACTTTCGGAATGGATATGTTCTCCTTGGGAGAAAAAACTTCCCTTCGCCTGTTCGAGGGTCTGTAAAAACTCTTGAGCCAGTCCCTCATACTGCGCTCTGTTCTCATTCAATGCACTCAGTAGAGGGAGGGTTTTGCTGGATATGAAGTGGGTGTCGACGGGAGCCTCTTTAAAAGGAGAGGACTCGAGCAGGTGTATCAGGAACTCTTTATTAGAAGTTGGGCCTACCACTAAGGTTCTGCGAAGGCTGTGGGCTAGGGTTCTGAGAGCAGAGGGCCTGTCTTCCCCCCAGGCTATGACTTTGGCCATCATAGGGTCAAAGCGAGCACTGACTTCATCGAGGGAGTCTATCCCTACTTCCCAGCGCACATGAGGTCCTTGGGCTGGTTTAAAGCAGCGAACAAGCGCTGGGGCAGGGAAAAAATCTTGTTCAGGGTCTTCTGCATAAAGCCTAGCTTCTACACAGTGACCGCGAGTTTCTGGCTTTAAAAGTCTGGGCGGGAGAGCTTCTCCCTGGGCTACTCTAAATTGCCAGGCGACCAAGTCCAGACCAAAGACTTCCTCGCTGACCGGGTGTTCGACCTGGAGGCGAGTGTTCATTTCTAGAAAATAGAATTTTTGAGCCTGCTCTATAGGGCTGGTGCTGTCGAGGAGAAACTCGACAGTTCCTGCGGACTCATAACCAATAGAAGAGGCAAGCTGAACAGCTGAGGCGTAGAGGGCTTTCTGCGTTTCTTCTCGTAGTCCTGGGGCTGGGCTTTCTTCGATGATCTTTTGGTGCCTTCTTTGTAGACTGCAGTCCCGGCTCCCTATGGCAGAAACCTGCCCATGGCTGTCTGCCAAGATCTGAACTTCGATATGGCGAGAAGCGGCTAGATATTTTTCCAAAATAAGGGAGTCATCCCCAAAAGCGTGGAGAGCTTCAGAGCTGGCTCTTTTCAGAGCGTCCATTAGCTCCCCCCTCTTGTGAACCAGCCTCATCCCCTTTCCCCCTCCCCCCATGCTGGCTTTAACAATAAGGGGAAATCCCGCTTGTTCAGAGAAGGATTCCAGCTCTTTGAGCAGGTGCTCATTTTTCTTCTGATCAGAGCTTAGCCGTAGACCTTTGAGACCAGGAAGACAGGGGACCTTTGCTTTTTCAGCTAGAATTTTGGCGTTTTCTTTGCTGGCCATGCTTTCCATGGCCAGGGGGGAGGGGCCGATCCATATCAAACCGTTCTCTATTACTTTTTTGGCAAAGCTTGCTTTTTCAGAAAGGAAACCGAAGCCTGGATGCAGAGAGTCACACCCATATTGGAGAGCTAGCTCGATGAGGCGCTCTGCAGAAAGATAGAAAGCAGGACTTTCCTCATCGACAATTGCGAATTCATCGATAAGTTCGGAGAGGAATAGGGGTGGTGTCGAGTTCTTCGCTCTTGCGCAGACGCTTTGAATACCGAGAGCGTGGGCCGTATGGGCAACCCTTCGGCAGATTTCTCCCCTGTTGGCGATGAACACCCTCTTTATTTTTCTTTGCATGGGCTGCTTATCCTCAAGGAAAAGAGCTAAAATAGAGTTGTCTAGACTGCCATACTCCTTATGACTTTGGAAAGTGAGAAACAGGAAATTGAGGACCATTCAAGAACTAAAGATTTTAGCTGTTGATGATGAGCCTGATCTTCTGGATCTTCTGGAGTACGAACTTACGGCTATGGGCAGCCATGTCTATAAAGCAGGCAATACACAAATAGCTTTTGAGATATTAGAAGAACATCACGTCGACCTCATCATTTCAGATATCCGGATGCCGAATGGGGGAGGGCTTGAATTTTTGGATCGAGTTCAGAGGACTCCATTGAAGTCTGTCCCCATCTTTGTTCTGATGTCTGCTTTCTATGATCTTGCCCTAGAGGATGTGTACGACAGGGGTGCTTCTGCTGTTCTGGGAAAGCCCTTTTATAGAAAAGATCTGGTCTCTATCTTACAAACACTCACGGTACCTCCAGAGCAAAGATGGGTACAAAGAGGAGACATGAGTGCAGAAGCTCCTGTCCTGCGGATTCAGTCCTCTTTTCAAAGTTTGGAACAGGCTAAGGCGGATGGGCTTTTAAGTTTAGGTCGTGGGGGCATGTTCTTGGCTTCTCACCAAAAGACCGAACTCCCTCCTGTGTCCATGCCTATTGATTTTCAAATTCATTTTGCTGAGGGGGAGTTAAAAAAGTTACGAGGTCGGGGAGTTATTCGCTGGATCCGAAGAAAGAAAGAATCAGATTTTTTGAATGCTGTAGGTTTAGAGTTTCTTTTTCTAGACAGTTCCTCTTTAGCAGCAGTGCTTGCTTATTTGCAAAAGGTTCAGCCAGTTCCATTTATTCCTAAGTGTTAGAGCACAGAGAGGACTTGGTATGACTGACGATCCCCAAGATCAAAGTGGAGGCAGTGAGCGACTTGATAGCGATGAGAGAAAGTTTCTACACGACCTGAGCAACCCCCTTGCCGTGGTGTATGGCAACATACAGCTACTTCTCGCAAAGATGGACCGGGATCCAGCTCTTCCTCCAGATTTTATTCTTGAAAAATTGAAAAAAACAGCGACCTACCTAGATAAAGTCACAATCCTTCTCGATCAACGTAGGGAATGGTTACGGGCTAAAGAGGAATAGCTTCTCTGGGAAACCAGCTGTGCACCCATTCGACGGAGCCTGCCCTGAGCCAACTTGTCTAAGTATTCATCGCAGAACCCGTCATTGCGAGCGTAGCGAAGCAATCTCCGTGTAAAGGCAAGATTGCTTCGTCGCCTCCGTCTCCTCGCAATGACGAAATGGCAGAACCTCGCCATGAGCGTAGCGAAGCAATCTCCGTGTAAAGGCAAGATTGCTTCGTCGCCTCCGTCTCATCGCAATGACGAAATTGGAATACGTAGACAGGTTGGAGCTGATTTAAACGGGCTCAGGGCAAGGTTTCCAGCCCCTTCCTAGCTAGCTTTTTTGTAGCTCTTCTCGGCCTTCTTCTCGGTGGAAGACAATCAGACCGAACATAAAAAAGAGAAAGGAAATCAGGAAAATAATCGAGATTTTTTCATCGAGAAAGAGCCAGCCAAAAAGAGAGGCAAAGAGAGGGGAGATCAGACCTGCAAAAGACAGGAATGTTGCACTGTAGGTTTTAAGAAGATGACCATAAAGATTGTAACAGATGATATTTGAAATCATGCAAATCAGAAAAGTGTTGCGTAGGAACATCTGCATGTCGAAGACTGGGATCGGAGCCCAAGTCTCTCCAGCCATGTAGGAATGAGCCAAGGCAATGAATCCGCCGATGAGCATGCTCACACCATTCACAAAGACTGCTGATTTTCCCGTTTGAGTGAGTATGTTTTTGAGCAGAATCCAGCCATAAACGTTACTGATCACAGCGCCAAATAAAAGGAAGTCCCCTACGTGAAACTGACTAAGATGCTTGATAACGTCTTGGTGGCTATCCCCTACCATGCCTTCCAGCATAAGAAACATGAGCCCTGCAAAACCTAGGCTCATCCCTACCCATTTTTTTTTGGAAAGAATTTCTGAGAAAACAAAGAAGGAAAAGAAAGCTGAGAGAAAAGGGGATACACTATAAATTAAACATGCTTTTGATGAGGCTATTGTTTTTAAACCAACAATTTCTAGAATATTTGTTAAATAGATATTGAAAAATCCTAGTAAGGTCAGGCTCAATAACTCTTTTCGGGAGAGCAAAAATTCTCTTGGTTTTATAAAAGCCCGATAGCCCAGAAGTAGAACTCCAGCTAGTAGCATTCGGGAGCCCACTAAAAAGTAGGGTTCGCTGTACTCTAAGCTCGCCTTAGACAACCCGAATATGCTTGCAAACATGGCAAAGAGGAAAACAACCTGGATCATTTCAAACACCTTTTAAATTTATCTTTAAATATTGAACTTATTTTTTGGAGAAACCTGCTGCGCACCCATGAGCTCAGATCTTTCAATCTTTCGTCCTCTGCAGGCAGAAGGATTAGATCATCTGTACAAGATAAGGGGTCTGTCTGAGGCTTCCATCGAGGTCGAGACCATAACCTATGACGAATTCATCTGAGATCTCAAAGCCAGAGTAGTCCACTTTATGGCTCATTTGATGGCAATGGGGCTTGGAGAGGAGCGAGCATATTTTTGTAGAACTTGGTTCTCTTACCTGGAGAAGTTTCATCAGGAAGTCGATAGTTGTGCCAGTCTCTATAATATCTTCAACGACAAGGATGTGATGATCTTTAATTTCTGCCGTGAGGTCATTGGTGATTCGGACATGCCCAGTTGATTTTGTGCCTACGTAGGAGGAAACTCCAATGAACTCCATGCGCAACGGAACCTTAAGTCGACGGACTAGGTCGGCTGCAAATATAAAAGCTCCTTTGAGGACGACGATGACGATAAGAGGGTTGTCCTCTGTCAGGTTTTGATAATCTTTATTAATGGATTCTGCTAGTGTGCTGATTCTTTGAGCTATCTGCTCTTCGCTGTAGAGAATCTTATAAGGTTTGTTGATCATTTCGATCCCTGCTGGGCTATAAATTCAGAAATATCGTTAGCTAATCGCTCTGTTAAAACAAGTGAATAGTGCGTTTCACCCTCGTAAGTCAGGAGCTTAGAGTTCGAGAAGGCAGAGGCCAATGTTTCTCCAACATGAATGGGGGATATCGAGTCGAGCGCAGAGTAGCAGAGGAGGGTGGGTAAGTTCAATCTTTTTCCATTCTTTGTCCCTAAGTTCTTTAGAAGATCTGCTTTTTTAAGAATTTCAGATACAGTCCCTATAAAATCATGAAAAAACCAACGGTGGGATCGTAACTTGATCCGAAATGGGTAGTTTTTTCTTTTGAGGCGACCAAATGTAATGAGTTCCAGTTTCCAGGTCTTAAAGTTTTTCCAAAACGATAAACTTCCTACACTTAGGAGTTCAAATATGTAAGGCAGGGGGCTACCTTTCAGCTTAAGCGACAAAGGCATACTGATGAGTGTAAGGCTCCTAAGAAGGAAAGCCTCTTTTGGAAAGGGCCTTTCCTCTTGGATGCGATGATAGAGAAGGGCAGCCCCTAGGCTGTGACCAACAAGATGGAGGTCAAGGGGGCCATTTGAATGCTTGAGAAGGCCTTTTGGTATCGTCTTTTGGATTAAATGAGGGAGATCTCTTATCACGTGGTCTATAAGGTTAAAAATCAAATCTGTATCCAAATAGGTGCTGCTGGAATGACCATGCCCATCGATGTCGAAAGAAGAAACAATTAATTTCTTTTGCAATAGAGATCTAAATAAGGTGAAGTTTGGAAAAATAGCATCGTTTCCCGCTCCGTGAGCAAAGAGAACAATACCTGAGGGCTCAGCTTCTTTCCCTAGGTTGGGATAAAAGAATTGGAAGCGAATAGCACCGTCACCCCGTAGGGAGTGAATGCGAGCAGACTGACAGTTGTTTTTTAAACAAAAATCTTTTAGCATTTTTTCTTCATTTTTTTTCATGGACAACCTTATCGAGGGAAATTGTTTAAAGGTCTTGACGGTAAGGCCTTAGAAATTATAGCCTGAAAAGATATTCACCCTGACTAAGATTTTTACATATGCTCGTTCAATGCAATATTCAAACGTTGCAAGATTATTTTGACCGATACGGTTGGGTCTATCGTCATGATGGCCAGGGTATCTTCTATTCTGGTTGGAGTACCAAACAAAAAAATTATGGTTTGAAGATCACGGTGTCGGACACCCTCTTTTTTTTCGAGGTTCGCCTCTTGGCTCTTAGTTCATGGAAAGTCAGAAATATTGAGCTAACCTCTTTCTGGGAATATCTTTTAGAGCTTAATAATAATTTGAGTGTAGTCCGCCTGGGGCTGAATGAAAAAGACACAGTGACCCTGTCCTCAGAGTCTTTTGCGGAAGGTTTTTCTTATGAACAGCTCGTCCTCATGCTTGGTGTCATCGCCCATTTCTCAGAGACAATACAAAAAAAACTTATATGGAAACTTAGCGAGTGATGTTCGAGTGGAACCAGCTGCGCAGTTTTCACTCACCCCTCCTTGCTAGCAGTTTCACCTTACCTCTTCTTGCTTCAGCGGGGAATTTTCAGCAGAGGAGACTAGGGCCGGGGGATATAAAGGCTGGAAATAAATAGGGAGGGGTGTCGATCATCTGTCTGGAGCTGAGTATGTAGCGTTTCGACAAAAGGTAGCTCCTGCTCACTTTTTTTAATCAGTTGGAGATTTCCACCAGAACTTCCTCTTACGCTCTTAGAGAGGATTTCCTCGTAGATGCTCCCTTTTTCTGAGAGAGAAGTCTTGGCTTGTTCAAGCTCGAGATGTGGCCCTGGGTGAGAGGAGCGGTGTTCAAAAGCCCTTTTCCAGAGCTTTCTGTTGAGGAGAAGGTCGTCCACGAGTTCTTGGAAAGATTTGAACTCTTCAGCTTTATGAAAAACGACTTGACCGGCAGTGAGCAGGCGATCTCTGATAGAAAATTCATCGACTGCGACATACTCATGAACGTTAGCTGGTAGAGTCCAGCCTTTTAGAAGACGAGCGATGCGTTGTAACATGGCCTCACAAGCGACCGAAGTTTTATGAAAGTAGAGCTGTGCGTACATGGTCTGTCTTGCGAGGAGGTAGTTTTCATAGGCAGCTAGACCAGATCCGTCGAGTGCAAGATGAAGCCTCTTATCTTCTGGTTTGAAGTAGATCGCCAAAGAATTGAGGATACGATCGCTATCAAAGAGACCATAAGTTACACCGCACTCTTGAGAATCTCTCCGGAGATAGTCCATTCTGTCGATGTCGATGTCTCCAGATAGGAGTTCATGACAGATCTGGTGGACGCCGAGACTAATCAGTTCAGAGTCGGCTTGAGGCTCTATACTAGGGATGATGATCGATGCTAGATCTTGGGCACTCGGTTTGAGTGAAATTTCTGGGTTTTTTTCATAGATGTCCTGCAGAACTTTGTCGATGAGTAAGACTGTGAAGATCTCATGGCGAGCATATGTTTTTTTTGGATAAGAGCTTTCTTGCTTTTGAATTTCCTGTTCGAGATAAGATTTCAGGTATGGGGGTAGGTAAGAATTGCCTTCCAAGACTTGCTTCAGAGAGGGCATAAAGAATCTTTCCCCACCATGAGAGAAAGGTGGATGCCCTAGGTCGTGGCAGAGAGCTGCCAAACGAAGACACTGTAGAGTGTAGTCAGAGGAAAAGATCTTATCGATAAGTTCAAATGTCGGGGACAAGAGTCCAGATATTTGGATAGGAGTCTGTTTAGCTTCGTGTTTTTGATAGGTTCCAGAAATTTCATTCTGGGAGAAATGAGGGTCTTTTCGACTGGCCTCTCTTAGTCTGGACTGATTATCTCTCATCTTATGCCAGGCTAGATCAGCTTGATGCATGACACCCAAAGAGTGTTCGAAGCGTGTGTGGGTTGCTCCTGGGAAAACATAACTCAGAAAAGCAGTTTGACGAATTCTTCTTAGACGTTGAAAAAATCTGTGAGCAATAACCTTATCTTCCAGCAAAGAAATATCGACTGATCCTAGGATATTTCCACGTATTCGTCTTCTAATTGTTAGAGCCATGTGTGATTACCCGATCTTCCGTTCTTATTCACCCTACTGTACAATAATAATGTCTCTTGGGAGAAGCTAGCTGCGCAATTTTCTCCCAAACCCTTCCTCGATAGGGGTGGTGTTCCTTGCGATTAAACATATCACTCTGAATTTTTTGGAGCAAGACTTTGCAATTACTTTCTTTGAAGGCTACCGTCTTGGACCAGACTCAGTATGAGTGGAAATTTCGTGGAGGGGTAGGTCCTTACAGAAAGTCGTTTATATGTGTGGGGAGTGCCCAGGAGCTTTCTGTTCTCAAAACAGTCTGTTCCTGTCTTTTTGAAGAGCAATTTTCTCCAGATGTTTTAGAGTTAAGTTGCGAAGTTTCGGATGATGCTGGGGATATATGGACAATATCCCGCAAGCAGGGTAGGACTATCTTTTCAAAAAATGGTAGTCGCTTTGCCGAAGCTAAAGGGGTTAGGGACTTAATTTCAGAGATTTGCTCTGTAGGTTCTGAAATTAAACTTTTGGATTCGGGGCCACTGTGTAGGCACTTCGAGGTAATCCCGGAAGGGGAGGGGGTACGTGTCAGTTTGGTCTCAAATTCACTTGGGGTGGATGAAAAAATAGTTCAAAGATGGATAAAGAACAAAATTCAAGGTCTATGTGCTTCTTGGTTGCAAAGTAATGAGAGTTTACTTGTTCAGTCTATCCTTCAATCTTATTCCCCTCAGAAAACAGTCGATCTTCTTAAAACCATCTATCATGAATATCAAATGTGTTCAGAAAGCTTGGGCTCTTTATCGGATACGACAGATCCGGAGCTTGATCTCAATTCATTTGAAAAATTATCAGAAGAAATTTCACTTCTTAGTCGGATGGAGGATCTTCTTTGGTTCATCCAAAATTTAAGTAGGTCGTGTCTATCACCGGAAGAGAAGAAAGCATTTAATGAGAAGTACCGTAGACTTGAAAATGTCATGGCCAGAAAAGAAAGCGACTATAGTCACATGGGTTGGTATGATTTTCTGATCAATGCTTTTGAAGTCAAAATGAAAAGTGATGCGAGATCTTATCTCCATAAGCTAGAATCGAGTGTTCAAGATAAAGTCGTGAGCATATGTAAGAGTCAATCGAGCCCATTCCAAGCTCTTTTTTCTACAGAGAGATCCTTTCAGGTTTTAGAGAATGGGAAAAATATTTTCAGAAAAGAACTTGAGCTTGCTAAAAATAAAATAGAGCTAGAGAAGGAGAAAAGTTCGAAATGGTCGCATGGAATCAGCTCTTTTTTGCAGAGATGGGGACATGGACAGGCTGATCGAGATTTGAAAATTTCTAACGAAAAAATGAAATTGGAAAATTTAGAACGTGCAGAGATGACGATTTATGATCTAGCTGTTTTTTTGAGGACTTTAAAGGACGAGCTACAAGATGCTCTAAGTTTGGACTCAGTCTGCCTTCCCGATCCTCTGGGCGGCGATCAAGGGGACTTTGAAGAAAAGAAAAAAAGACTAGCGGAGGACCTGCTGGACTTTAATGTGTCTCCTGACCTATCGGTGAAGGAGCTCTTTGATCTCAGTATAGTGGGTATAGAAGCTGCTACTGCAGCAAAGATTCTTTCCCAAAATGATCTGTTAAGATCACAGCTTAGGCAGAAAAGTAGGGAGCTAGAGGGTCTTTTGGTTCTATGGCAGAAACAAACCGGCAGTCAGAAAAAAATACAAAATCAAAATCTAACTGCTTTATTTGGTGAAGCTAAGAATCTTGTTCGGTACAAGAATGAAAAGTTAGGCATGCTGAGGCAGCTGTCACAGAAGCTGTCATCAAGCCTGGCGCGGCAAGAGTTAAGAAGTATATTTTCTAAGAAAATTCAGGAGTATAGCCTAGCTTGGACCAAGGTTTGGCGGGAGATCTCATCAGCGGAGCCTTCCCTATCTGACGTGAGAATGAAAGATTTTTTAAAGGATATGGAAGAGGCGACAGGATTGATCTCGCTCCACCAGGGTCTTGGCCTCTCCTCCTCGCAGTCCTTTCTTGTCGATGATGGCTCCGCTCTGTCTACATGGGGCTTGTTCCTGTCCTACCCTCAGGGGTCAAAGAATGTCTTTTTAAAGATGTTCGAGCAGAGTTCTCAACCCTCTTCTGGCTGTCATATTTTTCTTACATTGGATGAGGCCTTGAGCCCTTCTTTAAAAGCTTTGGGCTTTGGAGAGGTGGATAAGGCTAATCGTGACAGGTCTATACCCCGAGCACAAAGCGTCTCTGGACTTGAAAAAAGAGGGTTAGGAAAAGGGGCTGGCTCTGGGAATCTTCCCCTTCGTGACAGTGTGGGGATGGGGCGAGCCGATCGAAGAGTTCAAACGATAGTAGACCTTCTCAATGGTCATAAATAAGGAAGAGTTTCTCTATGTCGCTTAGCTTTACTTCGTTGCAAGGAAGAGGTCTTGAAAGAAAGCCTTGCCCTGAGCTGGTCGAATGGGTGCGCAGTTGGTTTCTCCCAAAAAATCAAATTTTGGGAGAAACCAACTGCGAAGTTTCCCCTTGGCCGTCAAGAGTGTCTAACATCAGTAATTTGACTAAACTTTATTCAAATTTTTCCGACCAAGTCATTAGCCGTTTTTTACGAACGGCTATCTTGAAATTTTTGGGAACTTCCTCCCAACCTAGAAAGGAGATAAGCATGTTAGGTTTGATCCACACAAAAAAGGCGTCTGCAACAAAAAGAAAAGCTAAAAAGAAGGTGAAAAAATCTAAAGTTGCGACAGTGAAGAAAAAAGTGAAAAAGAAAGCTAAAAAGAAAACAAAGAAAAAAGTAGCGGTTAAAAAAGTTCTTAAAAAAAGGACGACAAAAAGGAAAAAAGCGAGAGCTAAAAAAGTCACTAAGAAAAAAGTAGCAAGAAAGAAAAAGGTAGCTGGCAAAAAGGCGAAAGTAAAAAAGCTGGCTAAGAAGAAAGTAGCAAGAAAGAAAAAATAGTCGCTGAACCTGGCTGAGAAGAAGTGCCAAGACGGCCCTTTATTTTTTCTGCGGAAAAGTGTATGTAGAGTCAGCGGGTTTTTATGCCTGACGTTACGGATTCTATCATACAGCGAGGTCGGCGTTGGCTCTTTCTCTTATTTTTGTTTGTATTGCTTTAGCATTGGTTGCAGCTCTTGTCTTTTGGCAGAGAGTGTTGCGGGTTCCTATCGATGGGACAGCAGAGGAGGTTTTGCGTTTAAAGGAGCTTTCGGGTGCTATATCCGAAGGGGCGATGGCCTTTCTCAAGGCGGAATACAAATATGTAGCCTTCTTTTGCCTCTTTTTAGCAGCCCTTTTATTCTTCGCCCTCAATGATCCAAATGCACCTATCCATACAGGCCTATTTAGTTCGGCTGCCTTCTTGGCAGGAGCTTTGACGTCAAGTGCTTGTGCTTTTCTTGGGATGAAGATAGCGACGAAAGGCAATGTGAGGACAACTGTGTCTGCCAGAAAGAGCCTTTCTTCGGCTTTCCATGTGGCGTTCCACTCGGGAGCGGTCATGGGCTTTGCTCTCTGTGGTCTCGCCTTACTGGGTCTTATTTCGATATGTCTTCTCTTTACATGGCTTATTCCTAGCACTCACCTTGCCATGGAGATGGTTTCAGGCTTTGGTCTTGGCGGGTCGACAGTGGCTCTCTTTGGCCGCGTCGGGGGAGGAATTTATACAAAAGCAGCAGACGTAGGAGCGGATCTCGTCGGTAAGCTGGAAGCAGGAATTCCCGAGGATGACCCGCGGAATCCAGCTGTTATTGCAGATAACGTCGGTGATAACGTCGGTGATATTGCAGGAATGGGTGCGGATCTCTTCGGTTCCTTGGCAGAGGCAACCTGCGCAGCTCTCATTATTGGTGGCTCCGTTCACGCCCTGTCTCAGTCTTTAGAGGCTCTTTATTATCCGCTTTTGATCTCGGCCCTAGGCATTCCCGTTTGTCTGATCACGATGTTCTTTGCTCGTGTGAGTGAAGAGGCTCGATCTGTTGAAAAAGCTTTGAAGGGTCAGCTTTTATTCTCTACTCTCTTGATGACGCTGGGTCTGTGGCTCTTGAATGACTGGGCGATGGTGGATGAGTTTACCCTCGATGGACAGGTCGTAAAAAAGGCTGGGGTTCTACTGTCTGTCCTCTCCGGTTTGTGGGGTGGTCTCCTTATTGGATATATAACAGAATACTATACTTCCCATAGTTACAGTCCCGTCCGTCAGGTTGCTGATGCATCCAAAACGGGCGCTGCTACCAATATTATTTATGGACTCAGTCTTGGCTATAAGTCTTCGGTCGTGCCTGTTCTTCTTATTTCACTGATCGTTTACTTGGCTTGGACCTGTGCAGGGATGTACGGGATCGCTATGGCTGCACTCGGGATGATTTCGACGCTTGCCATAGGTTTGACGATCGATGCTTACGGTCCTGTTTCTGATAATGCTGGTGGGATAGCAGAAATGGCTGGTCTCGAAAAGTCCGTTCGTGAGCGTACAGATATCCTCGATGCAGCAGGAAATACGACGGCTGCCATTGGAAAGGGTTTTGCGATCGGCTCAGCTGTGCTCACGGGCCTTGCTCTTTTTGCCGCCTTTCTAACTCGTTCTAACGTTAAACATCTCGATTTGCTGAGTCCAGCTGTGTTTGCAGGGCTTCTGGCAGGAACGAGCCTTCCGATGCTTTTTTCCGCGCAAACTATGCGAGCTGTGGGTCAAGCAGCTTTTGGTATGATTGAAGAAGTGCGGAGACAGTTTAGGACGATACCAGGTTTGATGGAGGGTCGTGCGAAGCCTGACTATGCTCGTTGTGTCTTTATCTCAACGCAGTCGGCTTTGAAGGAAATGGTCGCCCCAGGTCTACTTGTTCTTCTGAGTCCTCTTGTTTTTGGTGTTCTTTTTGGTGTAGAAGCCCTAGCTGGATTGCTTGCCGGATCCTTAGCTGTTGGGGTTGTGCAAGCGATTTCTTCCTCCAACTCAGGGGGTGCCTGGGACAACGCTAAGAAATACATCGAGAGCGGTGTGCATGGCGGGAAACGTTCTGAGACACACAAAGCGGCTGTTGTCGGCGATACAGTGGGTGACCCTATGAAAGATACTTCAGGCCCCTCTCTCAATATTTTGATGAAGCTCATGGCTATACTGAGTCTTGTTCTCTGTCCGTTTATCTTGACTGCACACGATAGTTTGCTTCGCTTTCTTGAACCTCTCATCTCTTTTTTAAGGACGAGATTTTAATGTTCAGCAAAGAAGATTTCAAAGTTGATTCCGTTGGCGAATTTGTTCCCTTCCTGCTTATCGTGCCGTTTGTGGCTCTCATAGCGCCATTTTTATTGGCAAGCTACACTCTGGGTTTTTTTGAGGATATGGTGGGTTGGCTAGAAACCTAGCCCCGTCAACTCGAGCCAAGCGGTCGAAGTATTTATCCAGAACCTCGTCATTGCGAGCGCAGCAATCTCCATGCAGAACCTCGTCATTGCGAGCGCAGCGAAGCAATCTCCGTGTAAAGGCAAGATTGCTTCGTCGCCTGCGGCTCCTCGCAATGACGAAATCGCAATACATAGACAGGTAGGAGCCAAGCGGTCGAAGTATTCATTGCAGAACCTCGTCATTGCGAGCGCAGCAATCTCCATGCAGAACCTCGTCATTGCGAGCGCAGCAATCTCCATCAAAGAGTCCCTAAGGCTTGTTGAACTTCCTGCTCTCCCACAGCCCCTTGTCTGAGGAAGGTGTAAGAGCCATCTTCGTGTATTTTGACGAGAGATGATACTGCTCCAGAAAAATGGGGTTGGGATTCAAGTCGTGGGATATAGATGTCTGTACTTTCCTCACAAAATTGAACAGCTTTATCCCAGCTCAAGTAGGGACTTGTAGAGGCTAAGTTGACGCTTGTGGATGGCAAAGCTATGTCGAGTTTGGCAAGAAGCTCTGCCCTCCATGAGCAGCCTTCGGGCTAAATCGGTAGCCGTAAACTCAAGGTTCCATCTTCGGATACAAGTTGGGGATCAGCTTGGAGAGAGGCCTTCCATATCAATGTAAGAGGTCCAGGCCAGAGAAGAGAAACAGCTTGGTCCCAGTTGGCGGGAAGAGGCTTCCATAGTTTTCGAGCCTGCTCTGCTCGATGGATCAGGCTTACGAAGGGCTTCGCACGAGACGAGGTGCTTTTTCTGGTAGTCCTAAGCCGCTAATGCTAAGGTAATTGATCCACCTGAAAGTAAAGAGAAAATTCTGAGCACGCATTTAACTCAGCATTAGCCATTTAGGACTACCCTTTTTCTTTTTTTTATGTGAAGGAGGGCTTCCCATCCTAATTTTGAACTAGGATCAAAGCTTAGCCCGGGCAGGGTGTCCGTAGGGTGCAGGCAAACCTTGCCTGATTTTAGGGCCTTGATGAAGTGATAAACTAGATCTGTGTTCATTGTTTAGATACTCTGATTTTTGAATGTCCGAAGCTGATCTATTTTATAAGAGAGCTGACTTTTTATAAGAGAGCTGACTTGACGGGTTTAAGCCCTAAGTCACCGTCTCGTTACAGCCCAGCTTTGATGTAGTAGATAGGTTCTTTTATGCCTGACGACAGTAAACCTGCTAAAAAAGAATGGTCGAACAAGACTTGCGTGATTTTTGGCAATTCTGCAAGTACTCTTTCTTCTCTACAGCAGGTGTCTCTCCCTCAAGATTGGAGGGTGACAAAGATCTGTACGAGCGTTGAATCGCTCTTGCTAGAGGCACGTAAACAAAGTTTTTCCTTTATTATTGTTGATGACACCCTTGAGCTGCCTGTTCTGGCTTTGGTTAGAAAACTCTTGCTCCAGCCAGTTCTGCTTTCTTTTCCCATCATCTGTTTTTTGATGGAGCATCGGGCTTATGAAAAGGATGTTTTAGTTGGCCTGACCTACATGGATGTTGTTCCGAAGCCATTTCGTCCTGTCATCTTCGTCAAAGCATTTCAGAATCTGATCACTAAATGGGAGACGCCCCCTTTCTATGCCTTACGTCTTGGGATGGCTCAATATCTAAAAATGGATAAGGTGCAGTCTCGAATCGAAATTTTAGTGAAATTGACGCAGTTAGAAGACATTAAAAAAGTCGCTATCCCCTGTTTAGCTTATGAACTCTACAGCTCTTCTTTTCCTCACAAGGCAGAAGAGCTATTATTAGAAGCTGTGCAAAGATACCCCCAGCATCTGGCTTCGACGGTCTTTTTAGGTGACCTTTATATGCGCTGGGCGATGCCTCTCGTCGCAAATCGATTTTTCTTGAGTTTGTCGAGGAGGTTTCCCAAGAGTCTTTTTCTCTACCCAGACTGTATACAGGCCCTTTATTTAATGAATCGATTTGAAGCAGCTCTTGAACTGCTTCAAATCGCTTTTAAAAAAGGTTATTTTCTGGCAGAGATTATTCCGGTCTACTTGCATTGTCTCTTTGCAGAGAATAAGCATCTGGAAGCAGAAAGAATTGGGGCGTCAGCCAAGTCTATATTTAAGAAAATAGCTGAAAGTTGGGACTTTGAAAGTCCAAATACTTAGTGATTTATAGTTGCCCAAAAGCATGATCGTTCATTTTAAAAATATATTGGCTTTTTTATTAGCTATTGTCCTGTTCGTGTTTTGTCTAAATTTTGTCTTAGATAATCCATACATACACCAGATTGTGCGTAAGGCAACTCTTGCCTTTGTGGAAGAGAAAAAATACCCCTTTGATCTTGATTTTGATGAGGTGAACTGGGGGATCTTCCCGCTGCGGCTAGATCTTTATAATGTTAAGTTAAAGCTTAAGGATCAGGCGGAAGCTAAGCAGTCAAAAGATAAGTCTCCTCAAAATTTTGAAAGTTATCGCACTACGATGACTCATCTTCGTCTCGGATTTTCCTGGTTAGATCTTTTCTTAGGGGATAGTCGATTGTCCTTGCAGCTAGATAGCGCTGACTTGGGTTTTCGCTCTACAATTGCTACAAATCAGGAGAAAAAACTCCAAGGTGTTTTGTGGCCGGTGAAGAACTTAGCTTCATTTTTTAAGAAAATTGAACTCAGGAACTCTAAAATTCAAGGGGACATCGTCCTCGACGAAGTTCACGGTTACCCTCAAGCGTATTCTTTCTTGACTGCGGGGCTCAATCTCGACATTAAGCTCAAAAATGCTGAAGATTATTCTGCTCAAATCACTCTTGATCGTTTAGAAAGCTCTCTTGACAAGGAACCATGGCTTTCTCTTTCTGAACTGTCGATCAGTGCGCAGTGTTTGCAGTCGATCTGTCAAAGTTCGAAGCTGCTTCTGAAAGGCAGCAGCTTGGATTTGAATGGGTCGTTTCGCATCGATCTGCTTTTCGATAAAGACAAGACAAGGCTGATGGGTTTGCATTTGATGAATCGAGCCAAGTCTGTGCTGGATGTGGTTTTATTAGGTCAGCTGTTGAAGTGGCAACAAACGAAGGGTTTCGTGAATAGCAGCTATATTTTGACCTCTTCTCTTTCCTTTTCTGATAAACCTTCAAAATTTCGTCTGACCCTAGACCTTATTTCTCGCGATGCCGTGCTGAGTGATATAAAACTATTTCAAAGTAAAGCCAGGATTAAGATCGACTCAGATAAGCTGTTTGTGGAAGAAGCTACTATTATTAAGGATAATAAAAAATTTGGATATGGACATGGGACGATTCATTTTGATGATCCAGGATCTTTTGATTTTGAAATAAAGGCGAAGGGTGCTCCCTTGTCGGGTATTCTTGAAGCTTTTTCCGTCTCTTTTGATGTTTTGGACTTTGGCTTATTTAGTCCAAAACTCCATATTTTTGGAACGGGGATGCCTTTTAGTCTGAAGATAAAAGCAGATGTTGAACTGTCACAAATTGTATTCCCTAGTCTTAAAGAGGTGAAGAGTCTTAAGGACAACTCAGATTCGGATCTCGCACCTACTTGTCGCATGAAGGCAGACCTCCATTTCACAAAGCAGACCTTATTTTTCAATGATAGCAGTGGCGTCTGCTTTGTCACTGAAAAGTCTTATCAAGCAGAAAGTTTTTTGAGTCATGGCTCTATAAAAGCTCCAGAACAATCTCATGCTGTAAGTGCTCTAAAGATCTCTCGTTATATAGATTTAGACCACGGCCTAGCTCATATGACGGTTTCGAGTGCTGATATGGATAGTTCGTTATTCAATGTTTTTTTACCCACAAAATTTTCAGGAAAAGGTTCTGTAAAAGTCGATATTGATAGCTCTGAGAACCGGGGACCAAAGAAAAATAATTTAGATGATTCACGAACGCGGGTGCTAAGTTCTTTTTCCTTTTCAAAAATGCTTTGGAAGGATTTTTTTCTTGGGAAGACCTCTGGACATTTAACTGTCGAAGACGAACCCTTTAAAATATCTTGGGATCATGTTCGATTGAATTGGAGTGAGCATTCTTTCTTAGAATCAAAAGAAGGATCTTTTTTTATAAAAGAAAAAAAAATCCAAGTGAAAGCCAAGTCTAAAAATCTCCCCTTATCGATTTCTTCTTTTCTTTTAAGAGAACTAGGCAGATCCGAAGTGGTTGATCTCCTAGTGGAAGACCTAGATCTAGACCTAGAGATGGGCATAGCTCCATTAAAAATTTTTAAAACGGATTTGTTCGGATTGTTTAAAGATATTCATTTTGCAGAAGAGAAAATAGCTGATGATTTGCGTTTTAAATTGCATTCAAATTCATCTCAAAATTGGACTTTAAACGATTTTTACGTGAAGAAGAATTCCAGTGAATGGACGGCTAAGGCTTCCTATCAAGTGATTCCTTTGAAGAAATCTTTAGTGGTGCCGAGAACAGGAGCGAGTTCTTTTTTAGCAAAGAAAGCTGTTGAGATAGGTTTGAATCCAGACGATCTATTTTCCATAGAATTTTCAAGTGTCACTGGGATGTCAAATAAATTTTTTCTCGAGGATATCCCCTTTCTTTCGAGAATTTTGAAGGAACGTGAGATTTCTTC
>JAGNWK010000096.1 GCA_017985985.1 Oligoflexales bacterium | reverse complement strand
AGGCTATCCAAAGCATAGCCAAGCATCTTGGTGTAGATGAAAAGCTTGTGATTGATCTAGCTACGGGTGAGCTGACAGAACTTGATGCGTACAGAGAACACCGAGGGTATGAGGGCACTTCCATCGACGCAAAGGTTTTTGATCAGGCCAGGAAGGAGTTCTATAAAAAAAATGTACAGCCCTTGTCTAAAGAAGAAGAAAAATCTTTTTTTAAGATGCACTTTCTTGTGGATGAGGATGAGATTGAACTAGTGGTGCAGCAGATTCATAAAAAAATTAATCTAAAAGAAGCCCCTCTATATCTACGTGAGATTATCTCAGCTTATCCAGGTATGAGTTTGAAATCTGATGATAAGATGGGTGTAGACCCCCTCAATCCGGTGAACGTCTATCGCGATGGAGAGACCCTTGAGATTGTTTATGAGGCTGGGAAGGAGACATCTGGGTTTGTTCGTTATCAGATAGCTAAAGTCTTAGCTGATTATTTTATGCCACCATCTGATGATTTCGAGGAGCTTAGCCACTACAAAGGGCAGTTGAGAGGTTTGGAAGAGGCACGGAAACATGCTCAGAATATTCGAAAGAATATCTTTGCCTCAAGACTTCTTGCTCCAACGTTTTTGATGGAAGCCGAGATGAGACAGCTCAATCCTGATCAGGATATGATCACGCAATTGGCAGATGCTTTCTGGATGTCGAAGAATTTTATGAATAGACGTCTGCAGGACTTATTAGCGAGTCAGTTCTTAAAGATTTCGCATAAAGTGGAAGGCAAGTTCTAGACTTTGGCTGTAGTTGAGTCTTGGGTCACAGTATGTCTCATAGCTTTTTTCTAGTTCGTCTTCATTTATGTTTTCAGAACCGCCGAGACACTCGGTGACATCTTCTCCCGTGAGCTCGAGATGGAGCCCTCCTAAATAGGTGCTGAATCGTCTGTGGATGGCTTGAGTGTGGCGAAGCTCTTCAGTTATTTTTTCCAAAACCCTCGTTTTTCTCCCTAGAGCAGAGAATGCGCTGTTACCATGCATAGGGTCACAAGACCACAGGACAATCTGCCTCGATTGTTGAACAGCAAGGATGAGCTTAGGGAGGAGATCTGCTACCTTATCGGCCCCAAAACGTGGAATGAGAATGATTTTGCCGAGTTTGTTGGCTGGATTTAATTTTTTTAAGAGCAAAGTGATGTCAAAAGGGTCAAAGTTAGGTCCTATTTTGATGCCGATAGGGTTGGAAATTCCTCTGAAATACTCTGTATGAGCTCCCTCTAGGTCTCTTGTTCTGTCGCCGATCCAAAGCATATGAGCAGAGACGTTATAAAAACCACCTTCATGTTGATCGCTGCTTTTGATGTGGCGGGTCATAGCCTGTTCAAAGGGGAGAAGGAGTCCCTCATGTGAGGTATAAAAGGGAGTTTTATGGCCAAGCGTAGATCTTTCATCATCAAACATCGCAGCGAGCTGTAAAGATTGAAGTACAGTACTCTCTAGAGAGTTATAATCTGAGGTCGACCAGTTTGTTTTGAAAGAGTCCAGGCGCCACTGAGGGCGCTGATACATATGCTTAATCTGGTCAGATGTAAGGGAGCGGATAAAATTGGTAGACCAAGCTGAATGTTGGTAGGCCTGGAGCAGTCGTTTAGGATCAGGTTGGCGATCTTCAAACTTAGGGTTAAAGGAATGGATACTATCTCCACGGAAACTAGGGATAGTCCTACCTTCAAACAGTTCCATGTCCGTAGATCTTGGCTTGGCATACTGCCCTGCCATTCTTCCGACTCGAATCGCTTTTTTTTGCAGCCCTTGGCAGAGAAGGGTGGAGACTTGGGTAAGAATAGAGAGTTTAGAAAGGAGTGCAGCTGCATGGCAGTCTATGAATCTTTCCGCGCAGTCCCCTGCTTGAATCAGAAAAGAGCCGCCTTGCTGCGCCTCACTGAGATTTCTTTTGAGTTCCTCAATTTCATTGATAAAGACGAGAGGGGACTTTCTCCTCAGCTGTTTTAAAACCTCGGCCAGCGCTTGCTTATCTTCGTAAATGGCTTGTTGCTTGGCAGGGTAGTGTTGCCAAGAGTCAGGACTCCATAACGTTTTTTTCGTAGAAGGAACTTTTGTGATCTTATAAGGATGCTTATAAGGATGGGCCAAGTTGGGAATCATATTGATACTCACCATGGTTGAATCGCTGCAATGTTTCTTATATACCTGAACAGATTGGGTTTGCGAATCTATGATGCAAGATACGTGGCATTGAATGGTCCCTTACATGACGGCAAAAAAAAATCCTCTCCCTCACATTTTTTGTGTGGGCATGAATCACAGAAGTGCTCCCTTAAAGGTGAGAGAGGCTATGTATGCGCGACCCGAGCGTATTCAGGAGCTGCTCCCGAAAATCAGCAAGGATTACTCCTTCTCCGAATGCGTGATTCTTTCGACCTGTCACCGTTTTGATATCTATGGGGTCACTGGTGGCGATGAAGAAGAAAATAAAAGGGCGCAGGGTTTAGTGCAGGACAGCGCCAACTTTTTTAGTGAACTGTGCAAAGATATCGGTGAAAGCGAATCTTCTGTTTCATTTTGCTCCCATACCTACTGTCACGAGGGTAAAGATGCCCTTGAGCACATCTTATCGGTGGCTGCTAGTTTAGACTCCTTGATTATTGGGGAGACGCAGATCATGGCCCAATTCAAGCAAGCCTGGGCCATCGCTGCAGCAGCCAACACTTTGGGCCCCTACATGCATCGTTTGGGTCAGGAGTCTCTTAGTTTTGCAAAAAGATTGCGGACCAAGACAGAAATAGGTCGAAAGACCGTTTCGATTAGTCATGCCGCGATAGATCTGGCTAAGCCTGCCTTGGGTGACTTGACCGGTCGTTCTTTTTTTATCATTGGGGCTGGAGAGATGGCGAGGATTGCCGCCTCCTATGCTCTCTTGTATGAGCCCAAAGATCTTTTTATTTTTAATCGGAGTGTGGAGAGAGCAGAGGAGCTTGTCGCTAAGCTTGGTGCAGGGAAAGCTTTTGCTTTAGAGGATCTTGAGACTTTCTTGCCGCAGGCCGATATTGTTGTCAGCTCAACGTCCTCCCAGAAATATGTGCTGAGTTCTGCCACCCTGCAGCGCGCGATTTCTACAAGACCAAGTAAACCTCTTTTCTTAGCTGATATTGCCATCCCGAGAGATATAGACCCGCTGTGTGGGGCCTTAGAGGGAGTCATACTTGTCGATCTGGACGACCTCAAAAAAGTGACGAGCCAGAATTTGAAGGAGCGAGCCTCTTCTCTTGTCCAGGCAGAGTCTATGCGGAGTGAAAAAGTCGAAGAGTACATGACTTGGCTCAGAACATTTGCCATTAAGCCCGCGTTAAGCGGCCTTAAAACTTATTTGGACGATTTGTTTGAGAGAGAGGCGGCTAAGACATTAAATCGAGAATGTTTTCAATCGATGACGGAGGAACAAATGAAGGCTCTCTCCGGGATGTTTTCTTCCGTTATTAGCAAGATCACTGCAGATGTGGCCTGCTCTCTCAAAAACAGGGTTGAGAACGGTCTCTTCTCCTTACAAAAATGGGATCACTGATTGTGAAAATTTCAGATCTGAAGCTTCCTGTTCCACCCCAAAAAGAAATTGTGATCGCCACTCGGGGTAGTGCTCTAGCTCTTTGGCAGGCGGAATATGCACAGTCCTTGTTAGCAAGTTGCGGTCTTCTTTCGCGCTTACTTATAGTCCGGAGCACGGGTGATCGCATGCAGGATAGAGCTTTGCATGAGATTGGGGGTAAGGGTGTCTTCATTAAAGAGCTAGAGGAGGTTCTTGCTGCGGGGAAAGCAGACATGGCTCTTCACTGTCTCAAAGATATGCCTGCTCAAGTCTCTGAACGTTTTGCGTTGCCCTGCTTTATGACTCGTCACCCTTCTGCTGATCTTCTTATTCTTTCGCCTGATTTGGCTTCAACGCTTCCTCCTCAGCTTCTTGCTAAGTCGATCTGGGGCAAAGAAGAGCTGGCAGCTTTACCTGCACTGCATATCGGGACCGGGAGTCTGCGTAGAAAGGCTCTGCTTCTCCAAGCTAATAAAAAGTTCCAAGTTCAGGGTATACGTGGGAATGTGGACACGAGGTTAAACAAAATGAAAGCGGGTGAATACCAGGCTCTTGTTTTGGCAGAGGCATCTTTGTATAGATTGTCTCTCGGCGAAGATCTTTTCCAAGTTCGCTTGGATCCGCATTGGTTCATCCCCTGCAGCAGTCAGGGGGTGCTTGTTATGGAAACTCTGCAAGAGAGTCCAATGAAAGATTGGTTTCGTCACCTGACCTGTGTAAGGACGGAGCGCTTAGTGGGTATTGAAAGGAGGGTTCTGTCTCTGATGGGGGGTGATTGCACTCTTCCTGCAGGAGTTCATGCTGCTTATGAGACAGTCGATGCAAAATCTCACCCGTATAAAGATATTCGCTGTGAGGCTGTGGTGCTCGACCCAGAAGGAAAAGAGGGGCTCTGGTCTTCTCTCATCGTTCCCGATCAAGAAGCGGAGCTTGCTGCGGATCTTCTATTCCAGGACCTTATGAGGCAAGGGGCTGCAAAATTTTTGAACCTTTGAATGGCAAGGATCTTAGTTCTTGGGAAGACTTGATCGGTAAATCTAATCCAGAAGAGCAAAAGATAGAAAAGGCTTTGGGATGGCCTCAGGCCAGCCTCAAGGTTTTAAAAAGAGCCTTTGACCTTAACTTTGATAGACAAACACCTTGGCGATTGGAGTCTCATGCTTCTCCGGAGTTAAGGGAAGCAGTTAAAATTGCTGCCTCTTTCTATAAAAGAGGAGTCCCTCTTCTCGATCTATCAGAGGCAGTACCCGGTTCAAAGACTTTGATAGAAGCGGCACCCGGTGAGAATATTTCATTCTCCGCTCTATCGGATCAGGTCTTCTCTGAGCAGACACTTTTTATTCTGGATGGAACCCTGCTTGCCTGTAACCAAACCCTGCAAAATTTTGTCGAGAGTCTTCTCAAAGGCAATCACGGTCGATCCTCCTTTTATGTGATTCAAAAACCTGATGAGCATAAAAAAAATCTTGAGGAGTTGTCCCAGATCATCTTGCACTGGCGATCGCGAGATTCTTTTTGTCAAACTCTCTGTGGAGTGGGGGGGGGGATTTGCTGTGATTTGGTCTCTATGGCTGCCGCTGTACTAAACGTGTCGTTCAGTCTGGTTCCCACCACGCTCTTGTCTATGGTGGATGCTTCTATCGGAGGCAAGGCTGCAGTGAATATTCCTCCGTATGGGAAGAACCAAATCGGAGCTTTTTCTTTTTCGCGTGAAATTTATATTGATCCGTCATGGCTTGTCACTCTAGCTCCTAGGGAGTTTCGCTCTGGTCTTGGGGAGTGTTTCAAGCACGCTCTGCTCACCCAGGATCGAGGTCTCCTTCCGGATGTACTCACTCTGTGTTCATGTTTCAGAGAGTCAAAAACGAAGGGAGATTGTATCGATAAGGGGCTCCTGAGGCGTTTGATCGCTGTGAAGTCTGTTATTGTTCAGCAAGATCCTTTCGAGAAAAATTTGCGAGCTACGCTGAATTTAGGTCACACACTTGCTCATGCCCTAGAAGCGGTTTCGATGGCAAACATAAGAGGGGAAGAGGAAGTGATCCGTCATGGGGAAGCTGTAACGGTGGGCCTGCTCTTTTCTCTGATGCTGTCTTTTCGGATGGGTTTTTTGCAAAAAGATAGTTTTGATTTTTGCCTAGCCTCTTTAAAAGCATCAAATCTTCTGCTTACAGCGACAGAACTCACACATGCTCTGGGATACTCTCTTTTGGACCCCCGCTTGTGGCAGGATATCTTTCTTTATATGAAACAAGACAAAAAAAACAAGACAGGGACCGAAGATCTTCGCATGGTTCTACTTAGGGATTTGGGTCAGTGTGTCTGTTCAGAAAGTGGGAGCTATCTGATCCCTGTTACAGAGGAACAGGCTTTTAGGGTCTGGGAAGATCTGATTTCTTTCTATAAAGTCGCTAAGGATTTTGAAAAAGTGATCGTTCTTGGGAGAGGGCCCTTGAGGGTGTAGGAGATTGTGGATATTTCTTTTCACAGCTCTCACTAGATCTTCTTTTGAAAAATTGTAGTATAGATCCTGTATTTTTATACAGTCTCCAGCGAGCAGAAGAGAGAGTTCATCTGTTTTATAGATTTTACGCATAGTGTTGTCGAGTAGGAGATCAACCTGCTCTTCTTGAGAATAAAACGAGATCATCTTGTCGAGCGTATCTTGAATCTGTTCGCTGTGGGGAAGGAATCGTACTAAAAATTCTTTTTTAGCTCCCAGTAGTCTGTCCACAGCGCTTATGGAACGCATAATGTCATGAAGAATAGAGTTTTCCTCCAGTTGTGCGCTGAGAGATTGCTCCAGGCTTTCGAGAAGTTCAAGGTCTATTTTTTTAGCTTTGAGACTTGATTCAAGATTTATTTTGAGAAAGTCTTCTGTTTTTTCTGACAGACTTTTTGCTGTGCGGTGGAGATTAAGGTTCATATTCATGAGGTCATATGAAGATCGGCTCTTTTGAATCAAGGTCATAATTTCATGTTTGACATCGAGAGCTGCTTGGGCAGATTTAGATTTTATGATCATAAACTTCGGGAATATTCCATATGAGAGATTGATGCCGGGATAGTCGTCTTCTACCGAAAAAACCTCTCCTACCGAGATGAGTCGAGGGTCCCTTTTTGCGATTTCATAGAGAATTTGAAAGGATTGTAATTCTAAAGAACGGATCATGGCAGCTTCGACGAATGTATTTCTGTCTTGGAATTTTTCTTGAATCTCCAGTGCCTTTTGTTCAAATTTCGACTTGCTGAGAAAAGGCCGGATATTGAGGCTTTCATCAGAGGAATAGTCCCCTTCATCCCTTCTGCTGCAGTCTGATTTAACGTTTAATTCACCGAGTAGACCTTTGATACTGACTCTCCTTTTTTCTAACTCTAGTTCTAAACTTATAAGTTTTTTTTCTAGGAGCGGCTCTCTTACCTCACTTTCTTCTGCCTGAGCTGCGTTTGTTATATGAATTTCTAAAAGTTTTAAGTGTGCTAATAGAAATTGAATGATTTTATATTCTTGAATCTGTTCGTGGACTTGTATGTAAAACACTTCCAGTCGAGACGACTCATCTAAAATTTCTTTTAAAAAAAGATATTGCGAGATTTGATACGTTTTTTTGGCGTCGAAGTAATTTTTCCACTTTTTGGGAGATAAAAAGGCTAAAAATCCTTTTAAAAAAGATTGGCTAGAAAATTCGAGATCAATTTTAAGGCTAGGGATAAGGGAGGATAAGGAGAGGTGACACTTTGCGTCAGCAAGGCAAAGTTTTTCTTTTTCATAGTGGACGAGGAGGCCTTCTTTGAGAACAGTTTCTAGAAATTCATCAAAACTGTGCTCGTTTATTCTGTCTTTAAAGAAAGGATCGAGTTCGCTTTTAGGATCAAAAAAACTATCACTTTTATCTTGATCTCTTTGAAAGAAGCTTTTGTCTCTTACAATTCTAAGCTGTTGTTCTTTGGAAAAAGCTTCCTGCAGGTCAAAAGGCTTAGACGAGGCTGTCGAACTCGTTAGTAAAACGTAAAAGATGAGGTATAAGGTGGATGCTGAACGCATATCATGAGCCTCCATTCCTTGTGATTAATTGTTTAATATCAATCAATTACATATAGTCTTGTGAGGATGCTTGATCAAGCTTTATTGTTACGTGCGTATTCCCCCCCAAGGAGGGGGTGTAGGGGGAACTGACAGCTGGTTCCCCCTAAGGAGAGTTAATTTTGGATGAAATCACAAGTTTTTTGATTGGGGTTATCTTTGTCGAGGAGGTCGGGTAGCACTTTAATGCTATCTTTTTTTAGGACCCAGACTTTCATTTCTCTTAACTTATTTGCCGTTTCTTCGGTTGTCATATCAGGTCGTTCTTTTTTATAGGCAGCAAAAAGCTTTGCGCTTGAGAAGCCTACGTTCGGATCTTTTGCAGTGATGATTCCTATAGCTATGTCTTGGTCGACGAGAATGGGAATGACAACTCCGTCTGTGACGTACTCTTCTTTTACGCAGTACGTGGCTGATTCATAGAATGCTCCTTGTGAAGAACCTTGCACAGTTCCGATACTGACTTCTCTCTGGACGCTGTTTTCCCCGGAGTTATCACTAGCAAGAAGGGGTTTTTCTTTAGTGTTTGTCACGATTTGTCCCAGGCATTTATAGCCAGGTTGGGGGATTGGATCCCATATGGCTACATTTTGCTTTTCAAAGTATTTTTTATAAGCAGCTTCACTTCCTCCATACATAAGAGAGTCCAGGTCTGTCTTTAAAGTCGTTCCCGCTTGAACGATCGCACACATTTCTTGATCAACCGGATCCGGAAAGGAGCTGTTCTCTTTGTTTTTAGCAGCAATAGTTTGTTCTTTTTGCATTTTCATACAGCGGTCAGCGTAAATTTTTTCGTTGGTGCCCTGTTTAAAATAAATTCTAGAATAATTTTTAGGTGGAGCTAGTGCTTCTGGTTTTTTACCAGCATAGAGGGACAAGACAGCCGTTGGGCATTCTGGGTAGCGGATGCCTAAAGAAAGAGCATGGCCGATTCCAAAGAACTCATCACCTCGCTCATGGTTAACAGTGGCTGCTCCTGCCAGCGGTTGATGGATCGAAATATTTTTCGCTTCGTGCTTATCTACTTCCTTGGCTGGGAACATCTGACCCAAACCGGAGGCATCGGGGAAAACACCCCAGGACGCTGCCGTGGCATCGAGCCAGACTGGGCGATAAACCGCGATTCGTTGAAGGATAAAGACCTTCAGTTTGTCCTCAGCCGGTGTTTTGAAGGAGGTGGTTTTGACGGTGTTGAATTTTGCCCCAATCTTGGCAGTGGCAAATCCGGGGGGAGGTTTATCTTCGCCGTCATCTTCAGAACTTTCCGGGGCCTTGTTGGTGTTTGAACTTTCACTTCCAACGCTGCAGGATGGATCTGTTGCTCCCCCATCGGTGAGTCCCTGTTTTGGGCTACATGTTTTTCCCATGACAGCTAGAGCTGTAGGGGATTCGGTCTTTTGTTTTGTTGAATCTTTTTGACAGCTTGAATTCAGAGTGAGGAGTATGATGAGTGGAGTCATAAAAAACAAAGCGAGCAAAGGTGCTCTTTTTGCTAATCCTAGTGAATTTAAAAAAGGGGACTTCTCATGCATACAATGAGTCCATGGAGTCTTGGGTTCGTTTAAAGAACGCGAGTGCCTCATCGGCGTTCCTCAAGAAAAACTTGATATACTTGCAATTTTTAAAGACTCTTAATAGAGTTTAGTTTTCCATACGGGATAGACTAAAAAAATTGGCTTAAAGACCAGTCTATTAAGTCAGGTTCTAACTTTGTGAGACCTTTTGATGAATAAAATTAAAAATCAAAGCAAGAGCAGGTCGTCTCTGGAGTCTTCTAAGCCAGAAAAGGCGGGGTTTATTTTTTTCTTGGGGCGAAAGGGGAAAACAAGACATGTGAGCATGGGGGTAGGCTCGTTTGAGCTTGTCTGTCTCAGCCTTCTCTTTCTTTTGCTCTGGGCCCCTGTAAGTATTGGCTTTATTAGTCAGCTTGTTAAAGATAAAGACTAGCTTAATCAAAAGGTGATCGCCTTGAAAGTCAGCTTGTTTGAGCTTGGAGATCGTCATGAA
>JAGNWK010000151.1 GCA_017985985.1 Oligoflexales bacterium | reverse complement strand
CGCTGACTATACCTGAAGTTACAGGATGTTGTAATTGGCTGGATTTATATAAGACAGCCCTGCCCATACGGGGCAATGTCATAATTAAAGCTTGATAGAGCAAGGTGAGTTATGTTATGAGTCCGCTCTAGAGAGCCGCGTCTTGAGCTTGTGGCTCGACTCTTCCGCAGCTTTTCGCGTAGCCTCTCGCAAGTCGGCCTTGCGCATAACTATGCCCTTTGCGTCAGTCGTCAGGATCAGATACTCATTCTGCTTCGTGGTACGTCGGATTGCGTCCTTGCTTCTCTCCTCGTAGAATGCGGCGAAGTCTTGTGCAGCGTTCTGGGCGATCTCCTCGACCTGTCGCTTCGGTATCGTAACACCGGTTTGTGATGCAACGGACCTCATTGCCTCCTCGAAAGAACCTTTCGCTGCCTCGCGTGCTAGGCGCTGCTCTAGGCCATGCGAGTAGGAGTTTTCTGGCAAGTTAAGCATCGCATCTTTGGGCACCAGACTTTTGCCCCCGCGCATACCGTAGACGATGCGGTTAACACAGACTGCACCAAAGATCGTCTTGATCGTGACGGCGCGGTGCCGAAGATGAGTTCGGTTGAGGCCGTCGCTGCCCTTGACCTCGTCGCCGACAATGCCTAGCCCGCGTAGTTCGATATGTTCCTCAAGCATGGTGCGAAGTATCTCGCGACCACGGACCTCGACCAGCTCTTCGAGCGAACTGAGCTGCATCCCGAGGGTCTTCGTCGCCTGCAACTCACGCCTTAAATCCAAATATTGCTCCATGGATCCTTGAAACAGCTTCTCAGCAGGCAGCTCTTGTGCTTTCATACACATGCGGTCTCCGATCTGCGGGACGGTATACTGTCTTTGCAAACATTTACTACCCCCACGGAGGCCGCAACTCAACTCATGTTCACACGCAATCAGCTGAATATATGTCTGAAACCGTCGTCAAAAAAGAGCCGCACCCAAATCAAAATCACTTTCTTCTGTCGCTGTCCCCTCCGCCATAGAGCCATAGAGCCTCGATATTCTGGTCAGCCTGAGCCAAATTTTCGACGGCTTTGATAATCTCGTCTGGATTCACACAAAACTCCGAAAATCAGACAGCTTGAGACTCGCCAAAGCTTTCTTTAGAGGCGCCGTAAAAATCATAAAACCCTCTGCATCTCAAAATGAACTGTGAAGCCAGCTCCAGTCTAGACTGTTTCGAATGTGAATACCATCAACATTCCTATCAAGCTTTCACCCGTTCCTCCGATAAGTTTCAAAACTCACTTTTGAAAAAACATGAGAAACTTAATCAAATTTTTGACTGTCACATGGCTTTTCATGCTCTTACTCCTAGCCTGTAAACCCAATTCCCCTGGCGTTCGTTCAGCGAATCGATACGTAGCAAACTCAAGTCCGCAAGAAGATGCCACGCACAAAAGTCTCTCCCTTTACGACGAAAACGCCATTTTTGATCCTAGTATTTCCTTAGTAGAAAAATCGAAGGGAGACAGCCCCGATGTTTCTGATGCAGAGATTACCGGAGGCGCCTACTACATCCGGGATAAAATCGTCTTTGTCTTTTCGATAGAAAAGGCAGATCCTTCTGCTGTTAAGAGCAGTGCCAGTCTCGGTTTAGCTGGGGATCCTAACAGTGTTCCCGACGCGAAAGAGTTCATCGCTGCAGGAAAAAATACTTATAAGGCTCTCACAGAGGTCGCTAATCTTAATCGATTAAAATACACTTTGAAGGGCTATCATTTTGATCTTCCTGATAACTTTCATGTTACAGACAAATCAGGGGCCGCCATCGCCAAAGCAGATCCCCCAACCCTACTTGATGAAAAAAGCATACTTGCAGAGGCCAACCAAGGCCTCATTCTATATAGCAAACGAGCAGATGGTACAGACACCGTCATTAAGATTATGAAATCCTCTGACCTCTTCACTCTCTTAAAGAATAGCGCAAACAAAATCAAAGGCCCGATAAGCTTGCTCAAATTTCTCGGCACGATAATCGAGGGGATCTGGAAGCATATCTACTTCGGTCACCCTCTCGTCGAAGAAATTGCACTCGATGAAAATTTTAAGGTTATTTTTGGTGAAGGTTCAGGACGATTTCCTGAAACTTTACTGGTTGGCCCTAACTTTCTCGTCAAGAGAAGGGTGATGGGAAAAACCCTTGCTGACATCATCGACACAGGAAAGTTGGATGATGTGAAAATCGCTGATCTCGCAAACACTCTAAGAGAGATAGCCAGCAATAACGTTGCCCTTGGAGATTTAAATGCTGGCAATTTCATCTGGGATGAGAAAACAGGGAAGTGGGTTCTGATCGATGCGCAATTGTCCGTAAAGTATGATAGCCCAGAAGCAGCTTTTAAAGCGATGAAAGAAGATCTCCTTATTCGTGTCCAAGGAGGCAAAGGGGGGGGCGGAGCTCCTACTCACCAAGATGAGGTTAAATCCGCTGTGAAGAGGATTGGCGCGGGGGTTAAACCGGTCTTCCCTCATCAGGTTATTAAACCCGCCCGAGGTCGCTAAGCAAAAGCAGGGAACTCCCCGAAAAATGGAAAAAAGTGGGGGCAGTCAGGTGTCCCCCTTTCCCAGGGCTAGGGGAATATAGGAAAAAGAACGATACTTTTTAACACTCTAATCCTACCGCCTTTTGCCCCTATCCTTAGAATATAGGAAAAAGAACGATACTTTTTAACACTCTAGTCCTACCGCCTTTTGCCCCTATCCTTAAGTTTTTCGTCACCGCCAAGATCTGATATCGAGAGAAGATAGGAAAACGGATCTTTTCGTCCTTCCAAACTAGCAAGTTCATCTCAAAC
>JAGNWK010000095.1 GCA_017985985.1 Oligoflexales bacterium | reverse complement strand
CTCAAATCTTCCTGCATCAGCGCACCACCAGCCATACAACCTCCAACGCCTCTTAAAGTAAGCGCTGACTATACCTGAAGTTACAGGATGTTGTAATTGGCTGGATTTATATAAGACAGCCCTGGGGGCTAGGATGGAAGATGCCGTTCTTTTAAAAAAAGAAGAAGGTTAGAGAAAATATTTTTTAGCCATAGCTTCTAGAGTGGTCTGTCGGATCTTGGGAGCCTGTCCAGCTTGGCCGAAAGAAATCATTCTTTCCTTCACAACTTTTTTCATAGCTTCGCGAGCGGGTTTTAAGTAGGAACGAGGATCAAACTCTTCGGGTTTTTCTTTGAAGACTTTACGTATAGCTGCTGTGATGGCGAGTCGGTTATCTGTATCGACGTTGATTTTACGGACCCCATGTTTGATTCCTTTTTGAATCTCTTCGACAGGGACACCAAAAGTAGCTCGAATTTTCCCCCCATTTTCGTTGATCAAATCCTGTAGCTCCTTCGGCACAGACGAAGAACCATGCATCACAAGGTGAGTGTTTGGTAATTTTCTATGGATCTCACGAATGCGTTCGATCGCTAAAATATCTCCATCTGGTTTACGACTAAATTTATAGGCGCCATGGGAAGTTCCAACTGCGACGGCAAGAGCATCCACTCCTGTTTTAGCTACAAATTCTGCAGCTTCATCCGGATCTGTGAGAAGGTCTTTTTTCGTAAGTTTACCTTCAAATCCATGGCCATCTTCTTTTTCACCCTCTCCTGTTTCGAGAGAACCCAGGCAGCCTAGCTCGCCTTCCACAGAAACTCCGAAAGCATGAGCAACATCGACGACCTGCTTTGTGACTCTGCAGTTGTATTGAAAGTCTGCAGGGTTTTTGGCATCTTCCTTCAATGAACCATCCATCATCACCGAGGTAAACCCTTGTCTGATCGCAGAAAAACACGTTTCAGGACTGTTGCCATGATCTTGATGCATAACAACTGGAATTTCTGGATAGAGCTCTACCGCTGCCAACATGAGATGCCGAAGGTAATTGTCTTGTGAGTAAGACCTTGCTCCACGGGAGGCCTGTACAATCACGGGACTCTCCGTTTCTCGAGCAGCCTCCATGATGGATTGAATCTGTTCCATGTTATTGACGTTGAATGCGCCAACTCCATAATGGTTCTCTGCAGCATGATCAAGTAAAGTTCTGAGTGGTATGAGAGCCATAAAAGCTTCCTTTTTTAAAATGTCTTAGGAACCATCCTACAAGTTGTCTAGCTGTGTTATTTTCGTTGCTGCGTTGCTTATTTACCAGCAAGTAAACTGCGCGGCTCCCTCAATGCCTTGCTAGACGACTTGTGGGATGGTTCCTAGTCATGTCGTCGTCGGTATCTCTTAACAATCCATAAAAAGAAGAGGAGAAGCAACAGCAATGAACTGATGGTCTGCGCTGGAGAAAGTGTGGGAATCCATAAAATTCCTCGATCGTCTCCTCTTAGAAACTCATCAAAAAATCGCAAAATACAATAGGAACTGAGCATGAGGAAGCCGATGGCCCCTTTGCCCCATTTTGACCTAATTTTAGCAAAAAAGAAGAAGAGGGTTAATAGGATAAAAAAAAGGCATAAAGCCTCTATCAGTTGAACCGGAACTCTCGGTACAGCTTCGTGGGGAGGTGGAAAAGTGACAGCCCACCAGGGACTAGGTGAGGTTTGAACCTTAATCCCGTAATCATCCCCATTCAGAAAACAACCGATACGTCCTATGGCTACCGCACTAAATCCTGCTGGAAAGGCAAGGTCCATCATGGATGTTAAGGAAAGCTTTCTCAGATAGCAGTAGCAAAGCCCTGCGATGCTGGCTCCTAAGAAGCCTCCATAAAAAGTCATAGCACCGTGTTGGAGGAGAGACCCCGAGAGAGAGAAAAGGCTAGCCTTGTCTTCTACTAAGAGAGAGAAAACTCTAGCTCCCAAGTAGCAGCTCGAGTAGCAGAACACATAAAATGGGTTCAGATGATCGCTAAGTAAGGGTTCATATAGGCGGAACAGAGTGTGGAGCACGAAGTAGGCTGTAAAGGCCCCTAAGAGGAAGAAGACATGCCAGGAAGGGATGACCCATTGTCCTGATGACCAGAGAATAGGGTACATCAGTCAAGACTTTATGAAAAAAAGGGTGACTGGCTTTAAGAAGTCTAGGGTCCACTGAGGGAGCACAGTTCCTAGGAGTATGGTTCCCAAGAGGCTGAAGGCAAGTACGTAGCGAGATAGAAAACTTGGTCGTGTTCCGATGGCAGAGGGATGCTCTTTGGGCTCACGCATGTACATATAAACGATAACTCGTAAGTAGTAGAAAAGGGAGAGCAGGCTCCCTAAAACACCAGCAAGAACGAGGAAGTAAAACTCTCTTTGGATAGCAGCGTTGAAAACAAAGAATTTAGCGAAAAAACCAACAGAAGGAGGGATGCCCGCTAAACTAAGGAGACTGACACTCAGTGTGGCTGAGAGCCAAGGTCTTCTTTTGAATAGACCGCTGAGATCATCTAGCTGGATATTTTCACAGGCCTCCGATTCGAGCTCCATAAGAGAGCCAAAAGCTAGGAGAGAACTGAGGGTGTAACCTAGTAGGTAAAATAAGATAGCTTGGTAGGGGAAGGTTTGCTGTGCCCCTAGTGAGCATAAGGCTAAGGCTATATAACCGCTATGGGCGATGGAGGAGTAGGCAAGCATCCTCTTTAAATTGGTTTGAACCATAGCAAGTAGATTCCCAGCCAGCATAGATAAAAGACTGAGGATCATAAAAAAATCAATCCACACCGGACGGAAGAGGCCAAGTCCCCCCTGAGACATACGCAGAAGAACCGTAAGGATCATGATTTTTACAGCACTGGCCATGAAAGCAGTGAGTCCAGTCGGAGCCGCTTCGTAAGCGTCAGGGGCCCAGCTGTGGAATGGGACCAAAGCTAATTTAAAAACGAGTCCGAGGAGAGCTAGGACGGCTCCAAACTGCAACCAAATATTAGCAGAATTTCGCAAATGCTCAGTGATGGAAACCAGATTCAAGGAACCAGAGCCAATGTAGAGGAAGGACGTCCCGAATAGAAAAAAAGCAGAAGCCATCGATCCCAGAACAAAATACTTCATAGCTCCTTCCCTGCTCTTTTGAGAGGGGGAGATATAACCAATCAAGGCATAAAGGCCGATCGAACTTAATTCTAGTCCCACGAAGAGCGTGATCATATCAAGACTGGATGTCATGATCAGCATACCGAGACAGACAAGTTGGAAAAGAGCAGGAACTTCAGCTCGGAAGAATGCGCGCTCAAGATGACTTTCTTTGAACAAGAAGCTTATAAAAAGTGCGATAAGGAGGATAAGTATTTGTGAAAACTTTGAAATAGACTCTGCAACGTAAGCTCCACCTAGGAAGATACTGTTGTCAACGGTCGGACTTTCAAGGCAGAGCGAAGCTAGGGCAAGTAGCAGAGCTCCTGCTTGTAGAGCAAACATAGCGGAGGGGCTTGCCCCTTGATCTTTCTGATTGCCAAATCTGAAAACAGAAAGAAGCATAGATAAGATGCTGGCTAGGCACAGAATGAAAATCGGTGCGGAGGCCCTATAAAAGTACAGGTCCAAAACGGGAAAAGTAAGTGTTGGGCTCATGGGGTCTTCTCTCCATCCTCTGCCTCGATGAGAAGATGATAGGAGTTAATATTTTTTACAAAATAATTTAAGGAAGGCTTCACTTTATCAAGGAAAAGATTTGGATAAATCCCGGTGATGAGAATCATGACCGATAGGGGGATGAGGTAGGACCGCTCTATCCAGGATAGATCTTTGAGATTTTCGTTTTCTTTATGCTTAAGTGGTCCAAAAATAATTTTGCCACAGAATGTCAGCATGTAAACAGCTCCTAATACAACCCCTGAACCAGCGAAAATAGCGACGATGGGGCTCAGTTGAAATACACCGATTAAGATCAGGAACTCACCGATAAAGCCACCGGTTCCTGGTAACCCTACGGATCCAAGTGTGGCTAAAACGAGAAAGATAGCAAAGATAGGCATAGGCTTAGCTAGACCGCCAAAGTCTGAGAGCAGGCGGGTGTGTCTCCTCTCATAGATAGATCCGATGAGAAAGAAGAGAGCTCCTGTGCTGAGACCATGACAGATCATCTGGTAGTTGGCTCCTATGAGGGCTTCTTCTGAGAGTTGTCCCTGGAACATGCACATAGAGCCTAAAACGACAAATCCGAGATGGGATACCGAGGAATAGGCGACAAGTCGTTTTGCATCAAGCTGCATCCAAGCCATGAGTGCTCCATAAACAATACCGATTGTCCCCAGTGCGGCAAATAAAGGAGCTGCCTCGGTTGCAGCATGAGGGAAGAGCGGGAGAGCCAGTCGTAAAAAACCATAGGTTCCCATTTTTAAAAGGATACCAGCCAAAAGAACAGAGCCACTTGTGGGTGCTTCTGTGTGAGTATGTGGAAGCCAGGTGTGAAAGGGCCAGACCGGAATTTTGACAGCAAAGGCAAGTGCAAAAGCAAAGAAGAGAAGGCGTTCAGAACTTACGGGTAAGTTTCTTATCTTATAGAGATCAAGGATGCTGGTCGAATAGTAACCAAATTGCTCGAAGTGCAGAATATAAAGACAGATGACAGCGACAAGCATCAGCAGGGAACCCATGATGGTGTAGAGCATGAACTGTGTGCTTGCGTAAATTTTGTTTTTCCCACCCCAAAGGCCGACCATAAAATACATGGGGATAAGCATTGCTTCCCAAAAAACATAAAAGAAAACGAGGTCCATAGCCAGTAAAGCACCGATCACACCCGTTTCCAGAGCCAGAATCAGGGCCAAAAAAGATTTTTCATAGCGAGGGGAACTTTCCCAAAGACTCAAGAGAACGCAGGGTGTGAGAAATGTTGTGAAGACCAAAAGGAGGAGGTTAATCCCGTCAACTCCAACTAGGTATTGGATCCCAAAGGAGGGAATCCATCGATAAGACTCTACAAATTGGAGAGAGGCACTTGGTTTAAAATAATAGGCGACATGTAGCGCTAAAAAAAAGCAGACAAGGGCTGAGATGAAACTGAGTGCCCGAGCTTGCTTTAAGGAAAAAGGGAAAAGCAGAGCCAGCGTTCCTAGGAGCGGTGTAAAAATAAGCAGGCTGAGCACATGTGAATTGAGCCATAAGAACAGGGGAGGCATGTTTTCTCCTTTACAAAACCCACCATAGAATAGAAAGAGCGCCTAGAACAAATAACGTAGCATGTCTGTGCAAGGCTCCTGTCATAAGTAAACTTACGGCTCCTGACATAGAGAGGAAAAAACGACCGAGACCATCAATAAATCCATTTATAAATTTGATGTCTACAGACTTCCAAAGAAATTCACTCATTTCAGAAAGCGGTCTCACAAATAGGCGTCCGTAGTGTTCATCGATACCATACTTATGAAGTAGGGTTTGGTATAGGGTAGGAAATTTCTTTTTTAAGAGAGCCGTCTCGGCTGCAGGTCCCCTACGGTAGAGTTGGAACGATAGGGTCGCACTTGCTAAGCAAAGGACGCTTGAGGTGAGCATGACAGACCACTCCAAGCTGCTGCTGTGCTCTGAGCTGAGGTGTGACCAGTGTTTGGTCACAGAAGCTGGGATATGCAGAATAGGGGAGAGAAATTCAGAAAAAATAGGACTGAGATGGAAGATATGTCCGATGACAGGTGGAATGTTGAGGAATCCAACAAAGGTACTGAGGATAGCTAATACAATCAGTGGAGCCCACATGAAGGCAGAGGTTTCATGGAGGTGTTCGCGGGTATGGTGATCGCTGCGGTTGTCCCCATAAAAAGTGAGGCAGAGTAATCTCAACATATAGAAAGCTGTACAAATGGCGGCTGCCAGAGCCAAGGCCCAAAGCCAAGGTCCCCAATCAGGGAAGATATAAGCTTTCCAGAGGATTTCATCTTTGGAAAAGAAGCCGGAGAACCCAGGGAAACCAATAATGGCAAGTACTCCCATGAGAAAGGCCATATGGGTGATCGGCATAAACTTTGCCAGTCCACCCATTTCCCTCATGTCTTGCTTGTGATGCATCGCAACGATCACACTACCTGATCCTAGAAAAAGTAGAGCTTTGAAGCAGGCGTGAGTGAAAAGATGGAAGACAGCAGCGTCAAAAGCACCGACGCCACAGGCAAGAACCATAAATCCGAGCTGACTGACAGTCGAGTAGGCTAAAACTTTTTTGATATCGTTTTGTACGAGTGCAATGGTTGCTGCAAAAAAAGCAGTACATGCACCTGTTAAAGCGATGAGAAGCATGGTGCTAGGAGCTAGATAGAACAAAAAGTTCAGACGGGTCATCATATAGACGCCAGCTGTTACCATCGTCGCTGCATGGATAAGGGCAGATACGGGAGTGGGTCCAGCCATAGCATCAGGTAACCAAATGTAGAGTGGAATCTGAGCTGATTTTCCACAAGCAGCAATAAAGAGACAAAGAGTTATGAGGGGGATAGCTGATATTTCTGCTGGTGTGAGTGCCGTAGACCCGGTGACTTTTTCTGCTAGAGATGAGAAGGATAGTGTGCCGAATGTTTTATAGCATAAGAAAATTCCGAGTAAGAAACCAAGGTCACCAATTCTATTGACGACAAAAGCTTTCATGCCAGCTCGACCGTTAGCTTCCTCTGAAAACCAGTATCCGATCAAGAGGTAACTGCAGAGACCAACGCCCTCCCAACCCACAAACATGACCAGCAGGTTGTTGCCCAAAACAAGGAGAAGCATCATGAAAACAAACAGGTTCAAGTAGCTGAAGAAGCGAGCTGTACTCTCTTCTTCATGCATATAGCCACCGGCATAGATATGGATCAAAGTCCCAATTCCTGTGATGATCAGGAGTATAAAAGAAGAGAGTGGGTCGACAAGCAGTTCAAAAGGGATATTGAGAGCGCCTGCTGAGATCCAAGAAAATCCATAAAAAATAGAAGCTGTCTCTAGAGGATGAAAGACATTGACGTCTAAAAAAAGGTAGACGGAAAGCAGAAAGGAAATGGCGATGCAAGAGCTGCCCAGGAGATGAGGTTTGAGCTTGGATCTTGTCCCGCGGAGAAAGAGACCATTGAGGATGGCTCCTAACAAAGGAAGTAAGACTATGGACCAAATCAACATCCCTAACCTCGCAAGATACGGAAGGAGTCAGTTTGCACAGTGCCGTGCTCTCTGAAGAGAGCGATAACCATAGCCAACCCAACAGCTGCTTCGCAAGCCGCTACCGTCACTACGAAGAAAACCATAATCTGGCCATCTAAATTTTGCAAGTAAACAGAACCAGATACAAAGACGAGATTGACTGCGTTCAACATTAACTCAATCGACATCAAAACAAAGAGCAAGTTGCGTCGAAAAAGAACACCCAGGACACCACAGAAAAACAGGATCATCGCCAAAATCAAGTGGTGGGAAAGTGGAACATCCATTTGTATCTCCTTTTAGGAGAGGTTTTTCTCAGGGGAACCAGCTACGCAGTTTCCCCTAGCCCCTCCTTGCTTTCTTTTTTTGTGAGGGGCAGCCCCTCCTTGCTCTAGTTGCGGGCACGATTCTTCTTGGCGATCATAATACTTGCCATCATCGCTAGGAGGATAAGCATAGATAAGATTTCAAAAGGCCACAGATAATTCTTGAATAAAAGTAGGGCGACCTCGTAAGTGTTGTCAGCTTTGGCAGACAGTTCTGGAAGACTTAGGTCTTTTTCTGCAGAAATTCTGTAGAAAAAATGAAGCAAGCTTGCCACCATCAAAAGAAAGAGGGCGTAGGGTGCGATGCCCATTTTCTTTCCTAGCATCTGCGAGGGGTCAAGGTTAAGGAGCATGATGACGAACATGAACAGAACAAGGATCGCTCCCGCGTAAACAATGACCTGTATAGCAGCAACGAAATCAGCCCCTAGGGAGGCATAAAGTCCAGCCAGTAGGAAGAGGTCTATGATAAGAAAAACAGCAGCTGAAACAGGGTGCCTCAGAGTTATCACGAGTATGGAGCAAAGAGTGATAAGAGAAGCGAGCGTATAAAATGTGATGATTCCACCCATTGTTTATCCTTAAAATTTTTTTCTAGGGGCTTTTCTAAGGAACCGGCTGCCGCTCCGGTGCTAAAGAGTTTCGCCTAGCCCCTCCTTGTTCTTCAAAATCTTAGCGCCAGCACTCCAGCTGTCAGTAAAATATTGGCAAGTCCTAGAGGGAGTAGAAATTTCCATCCTAGGTTCATGAGTTGATCGTAACGGAAGCGTGGCACTGTCCAGCGAACCCAAACATATAGCCACATAAAGAAAGCGCTCTTGATTAGGAGGACAAGAATACCGACCAAACTCGCTAGATTGTTGCTTCCTAGGAGTAAACTCAAACTTTCATAAGGCAGCCATGGTAAGTGCCAACCGCCAAGAAAAAGGATGGAAGCGAGAGCGCTCAGAGCAAACATGCTCACATATTCAGACAGGAAGAAGAGGGCAAATTTGGTTGACCCAAACTCAGTATGGAAACCAGCGACAAGTTCACTCTCCCCTTCTGCGAGGTCAAAGGGTGTTCGATTCGTTTCTGCAAACATACAAATCAAGAAGATAATAAAGGAGAAGGGGGCTAAAAAAATGCCCCACTGTAGGAAGTCGTGCTGCGATCTCACAATGCTGGTGAGGTCAAGAGACCCGTATATCAAGACAAGAGGAATTAAAGAGAGGCCCATGGGGATCTCGTAACTGATCATCTGTGCCGATGCGCGCAAAGAGCCAAGGAGAGCAAATTTATTATTAGAAGCCCAACCTCCAAGCACAATCCCATAAATTCCCATTCCTGCCATAGCTAGGAAGAAAAGGAAACCTACGTTTAGGGAGATGAGTTGTAGGGGGACTTGACGGCCAAGGATTTCAAGAGACTCGCTAAAGGGGATAGAAGCGAGAACTAAAAAAGCGGGGAAGATGCTAAAAAGGAGGCCCAGGTGGAAGAAGGGTTTGTGGGCAGTGGATGGGACAGACTCTTCTTTAAAGATTAACTTGATAGCATCCGCGAGAGCTTGCATCAAGCCCCACATGCGCCATTTGAACAGTCCTACTCGGTTCGGCCCCTTCCTCCTCTGCATGAGCGCGGGGACTCTGCGCTCAACCCAGAGCATGACGGGCGGAACATGAAGTCCCAACAAGAAGATAAAGGCGGTTTTTACAGCTACGGCAATCCACTCGAACTGTTCAGCGTCTAATCCCATTCCAAAGCCCCTCGCTTGAGGACATAAATATAACCTGTGATGAGAATGAACATGAAGACAATAATCTCGAAAATCCCAAACCAACCGAGGTCTTGAAATGTTCTTGCCCAGAGGTAGATGAAAATAGTTTCAATGTCAAAAAGGATAAAGAGAATAGCTGTCATGTAGTATTTGACGCTCATCTTTTCTTGATGACTGTTGACCTGTGGAACGCCACATTCGAAGATCTCTTTTTTTGCCTTCGTCGGTTTTCTAGGTCCTAGAAGGGCAGAGAAACTGGAAAGAAGGCCACCTAGAACAAGAGCCAAGACAAGAACGATGAAGACAGGTACATAAGGGTTCATAAGGGATCTCTACTGAGAGTATTCCAAGACAATGAATGTTAAGGGATTATCCATGCAAACTCAAGTAGCTTCGAAGATTGTTGTGTTAGGCGCTGGAAATTTTGGAACATGCCTCACTTTGCAGCTGCTGCGTCAGGGACATAGGTTTCATCTATGGGCTCGATCTGCTGAGCTTAGCGAGGGGATCAATAGGAATCGAGTGAACCCTAAATACTTGAGTCATGTGCAGTTTCCCCATGGAGTTCATGCCT
>JAGNWK010000021.1 GCA_017985985.1 Oligoflexales bacterium | reverse complement strand
GCTACACCCTGGGCAGTCTAGGCTCTTTGAAGAACAGCCATTTTTTAAAAAACAAGCCACTGCTCCATCTATAGAGATCGGAACAAGATCCATCATGTGAGTTCATCCTCCTTGAACCGTCTAGTCCGGTCTACCCAACGCGCCACCAGGTTGCGTTTGATATCCTTTAAGTTTCCAGCCTGCAACTTTTTTTTTAGGTTGGCCAATTCTAGAGGAACTTTCTTTCTTAAGTCTTCTAAAGTTGGCGCCTGGACAAGCACAGGTTTGAGAATCAATGGTATTTTATTTTCAGCGATAAATGAAAGCAAGCGTTCGTCGTCACCCGCATCTCCGAGCACCCTTGTTTGGAGCAAGGTCTCTGCATCGACCTCTGTTTTAAAGTGAAAAGAGCTTTCCCAGACGGGTTGTCCTGATTCGGTGGGTTTCACAAGTTCATTGCTTGAGAAGACAAGCGTCCATTTTAAACCGTCACTATCTATGATAATTTGAAAATCATGCGAGCGGGTCCACTCCTCTGTTTGAAGTTGGGCACTTAGCTGTGAGCCAATCACCGGTTTACTGATTTTTTGAAAATCTCTCATAGGGACAAGCTCCAGGGAAAACATTCATGAGAAAGATCCTCTCTATTTTAATCTTTTTAGGGCTAGAAGCATCCTGCTCCTACAGATTTTCTAATCTGCATGTGCGTGTTCCTAAGGGGGCTCGAAATTTGGCGGTGGAAGCTATCTATGATACAGGCCGTATCCCTGTCCCTCACGAAGTCTTCTGGGAAACTCTACAAAAGGAATTTGCTATCCGTGGGCACCTTCGGCTGAGTTCTGTAGACAACGCAGATATCTATGTGAGGACACTGATAAAAGACACAGCGACGAGGCAATCCGATGTGGAATCCTCTCTCAAAAAATATACCGCGAAGGAGATCGTCAATGAGAACGAGCAGAGAGCGTACTTTCCAGGCGAATTTATAGATATGAACTCTGCAGACCAGTACTCCAAAAGAGAGCACCTTTCTTTTTCTGTCGAATTAGAGGTTTGGGACCTTAGGTCTAATCAAAAAATCCTCTCAAAAACTTATCCGATGGTAGGTCAACACAATATTCTGGAAAGTATATCCACGCCAGAAAATCGGTTCTTGCGGCTTGACGAAAAATATAATGCTCTCTTTTCTTCTCTTTCTAAAACTGTCTCCCAAAGTATAGTCAATGACTTCTACTCTCTAGACTTACCCTAGGCTGCTCAGCTCCTGGGGGGGCCAGCTGCGCACCCATTCGACGGAGACGGGCTCAGGGCAAGGTTTTCCCAGACCCCCCTCCGTGCTGTAAAGCAACGGAGGGTCACGGATTCATCTTGGTCACCAAATTGCCATAATCCCGTCTGTAATTAAAAAACTGAACGATGAGGGAGAGATAGTAAGTTCCCTTCCAGCCGACATCTGCAAAATCTTTCTTCCAAAAGAAAACCCAGCCCCAACATTCTGATGAAGAGGAAAAATCAACCGCAATCGATGCGTATTGCTCGGGCTTTAAGAGAATATTTTCCTTCACGCGCTCTGCATACTCACCCTTGATATACAGAGGCGAAATAAGTCTTGTTCCTAAGAGATACCTTCTCGTCTTTGTTTCCGTGACTAAGAGACCTCCATTCCTATCATCGCTGACTTCCCTTTCGATCGAATAGGTGGTGCCGAGATCAGACCCAAGAACAGGCGGGAAAAAAAGACCAAAAGTCAGACCGTTCATGATCTTGTCATAGAGATTATACTTGCTTGAAATATCAAGCCGCACCCCAACTAAAGCTAGATTTAACTGACTTCTGAAGGGAGACCAAGGCTGTACCAGTGTAACCCTCTCCTCTGGATTTGAGCGATTCGCCTCCTGCTGTTCCTTTCTTTTCTGCTCGAGAATCCAGTCGTAGGCTATAGAAGCATCGAAGTGGGCAGGGGTCGATAGGTCTCGAGTCTCTTTGCTCACGTGATGTTCGAGCCAAGGCTCTTCTTTTGCTCTTTGTTCATAAGCTTGAAGACGATTTTTGTGATGATTTAATTCGGCAGAGGCTCTTGCAGAAGAACTGGGGTTTTTTAGAGGGGGGGCAGCTCCTAAACTATCCTCCTTACCAAGGAAGGGGAGAAGCTTTGCAACTTGGGTCATGAGCGACCAGTCGTGACTCGTCGACAAAATAATCTTTTTATGAGCATACATTTTTTCTTCTTCAGGGATTAAATCCGAGTTCCTTGCTGTAATCTCGTCACCTTCAAAGTAACTCAGTCGCTCGGCGCCGGGAATGGTCGAGATCTCAGAATGACTGTCATCGATTTTATAGGCGTTATAAAGCTGTCCATAAGGGCCCTGTTGAACGACGGAAGGCTTAAGAGAAAGAGTCACATTCCAATTCATCTTGTGCTGAAGTCTTCTCTCAGAAGAGATAACATTTTCATCGTCACTTTCTTCAGGGTTGAACTGTCTAGCAAAGTTAAAATAACCATCTAAAGGCAGATGAAAATCTAAGCCGATTCGCGCAGACCTTAGAGAGCTAAAACTTGAGCTTGAATTTGAACTTAAAGTAGAGAAAGAATCAAAGTCTGCTTTTGAAAAGCCATTACGAGGACGTAGATCGGAATCGATAGCTCTCACATCCAAGTCAGCAAATGTACTGAGACGGAAAGCCTGCTCGACCACAAGAGGTGATAACAGTGAAAGTTTAGCTTGAGACCACTGTCCTGAACCAAGCTCTAAATTAAGGATATTGGGATCTGGCAAAGGGACTTTATGATTATCTTCTGGATAGAGTTTTATCTGCTTCACATTGAGGGCTAAACCAGCATAAACCGGTCGTGGTGATGAGTTTTCAAATAAAGATATATAACGCGTTTGCAGTTTAAAATGACTTGGCAGCTGGTGACCGCCAAATCTTTTATGGCCAGTCATTTTATCCCCGAATCGTCCACCATATCCAAGATAAAAATTCTTTCCATCCAAATGAAACTGCCAATTGGATTTAGAAAAGAGATGAGGTTGATTGAGTAGATTTAAAGACTCATCAAAGCTGAGTACATACCGATCTTGATCATATCGGTGATCAGAAAGAAGTCGACCTGAGCTGACAAAGGAAAGTCGGGGTGTGAAAAAATTTTGTCCACTCCACTCCGTTTTATGACGCCAAAGATTGTTTGGCATGCCGAGGGACATTTCCAGCTCTTTGTCGCAGACCTCTCTATTCTTTTCCAGCAGGCAAGATTCGTACCCAGCCCTTTTCCACCAGGAAGGCTCCTCTAAGTCTGCCGAGCGATATTCTTGCGGGAGAAAAGCCCTTCTGCTAGGGGGAGAGGTATCTGAATTCTCCTTAAGTTGAGCCCGTTCCAACCCCGCTCTGTAGGCTTCTAGCACGGCAGCTCTGTCTTTTTTTTGATCAGACCATAAGCTATCTCGGAGAATCTCTGACTCTATATCCCAGCCGGAGTGTTCCCTTTCCTGACGCCTGAGCTCCAGTCCCAGACGAACACCTCGTTTTTCTACCCAGTCTACTGTAAAGGTTGAATCCGTTTTAGGGTTTAATGCAAAGTATAAGGGTTGGGAATAAGTCGAGCCGTTTGAAGAGCTGGTCGAGAAGTTAGGAAGGAGAAATCCAGACTGTCGTTCATTTTTTACAGGAATTCTTAGGAAAGGGAGATAGAGGATAGGCATTCCATAGACTTCGACCATGGGATTCATCAAGTCTGCATAACCTTCTACATAGGCGTCAAGAGTATCGGCTCTCAGACTCCAGGCTGGCGAACTATCCTCTTCACACTTGCAAGGTGTTAGAGAGATATTATCTCCCTTGACATGGTAGGTTCCATCTCGATCGATACGATCCCCTGTCAGTTTTACATACCCCTTGAAGCTAAGAGCTGGAAGAAGGGGCGAGCCCTCTGAGCGACTTTCATCCCAGACCTGCCTCCGTGCTTTCAAAATATTTCGTCGCGTTGAATTCATTTTGGCTAGAGTAGGATTTTCTTGAGTTTTGATCAGAGCTTCTTCTTCGATTAATATTTCATACTGACTCGTAAGATCTTGGGCATAGTCTCCTGAAGTGCTTTTTTTAGCATACTCACGTTTGATCCTTATTTTTTTTTGCTGAACGAGTCGCAATTGATTTTTCCTAGCTAGTTCGGCTTCTATTTCCTCTAAGCTTTTCCCAAACCAATCTCTCATCAAAGCCTCCGTTTTCGCAGAGGCGCGAGTTAGGGCAAAAGCCTTCGTAAGTGTCAGGTCGCCAGTATCCAAGTGATAAATGAGGGACTCCCCTCCGAGTACAGAGTCTGCACTGACAAGCAGAACATGTCCTGAAGCTTCCAAGATGTTCTGTTTGCGATCGAGTCTTAATTTGTCTGAGAAGATTAAAGAATGAGCGATAAAACCAACGACCTGCCCTTCAAAAACTTGCTCACTACCATCTTTTTGGAAAGACGTACTTTGGGCATCAAAATAGATTTTTGGAAAAACAGAACTCTGAGCCTTTTCCCCAGACTCTGCCTGAGGAGCAGTCCAAACAGATGAGGGAAAAGATAAAAGCAAAAAAAGAAGAAATAGGAATTTCAGCATTCAAAGACCCCAACAAACAAGCGTTTATTCAATAATATATAGGGAATAAAGGATTTGTATAGCAAGTTCTTAAAACAATTGAAAAGGGGGTACTCCCGTCAGCAGAAGAAAAGAAGAGTGGAGAGGTGTAGAGAAGCTCACGACAAAGGAGGAATCTGAAAGTAGTCCATGAACGAACTGACTGCATAGAAAGAGCCGCAAACAACATGAGGTTTGGGGGAGACAGCCGACGAAAGAGAGATGTGTGTCCAAAGGGCATCAAACGACTCAAAGATTTCGAGATCTCTGTGGCGCTCAGCGAGATTCTCGCGAGAAAATGACCGCTCGGTCTTGACTTGAAAAAGATAAAGAGGCGATAAGACCTCTCGGAGAAGGTCAAGCATCTGATTGAGATCTTTATCCGCTAAAATAGAGACAAGGCCAGGCAGAGGGATCTGTGATGCCAGAGACGAATTTTTGAGAGAGGCTACAAATTCTGTCACAGCAGGAACATTGTGACAGACATCCGAGAGAAAAATGGGAAGCGATTTATCGATGTTTATCATCTGAAAACGAGCAGAGAGACTGACAGGCCAGGGTAAGTGCGGATGGGCAAAGGACTGAAGAGCTTGTTCAGCAAGGGTTGAAGGAACACTCTCAAGCCCTTTCACAGAGGTGAATAGAACTTGAAGTTCAGGAGCCTGTACAGCTTCACAAAACATAGCAAAAGCAAGGACAAAATTTTTCTGTAAAAAAAGAGGCGCTGATTGCACCCATGGAGGCAGAGAAAAAGATTGGGCAGGTGAAGCTGTCCCATGGCAGAAGGGTAGATTCATGAAAAATTTATCGGATTGCAAAGAGAAATGATCCGACTGTCGAAACAAGATGAAATTCTCTTGACGATGCTTTTTCTGCAATATGTTTTCTATACCCAAGTCGTTATTGATGTCAGGAGCTGGGCCCCAAAATAAAGGTCTGTGGGCTCGCGCTACCCCTAGTTTTTCAGTTGCTATTTCAGATAGCTGATAACCGAGCCACTCTTGATGGTCAAAGCCTATCGACACAACAGCGGAGAGTAGAGGTTCTAAAACATTCGTTGCATCCCAACGGCCACCCAAGCCCACCTCAAGCACCATGAGATCACATTCCATTTTTTTGAACATGCGAAAACCTAATAAGGTGCTCACTTCAAAAAAAGAAAGTTCTTCATAAAAAGAAGAGAGATCTTTTTGGACTTGCTCCAGCTCAGCGATAAGAAGATCTAGAGTGACTTCTACATGAGAACACTGAATCCTCTCTGCAAATGAAACTAGGTGGGGGGAGGTGAAAAGTCCACAGCGCAAACCCGTCGCTGCAAGGAGGTGCCACAAAAAACCTGCTGTCGACCCCTTCCCGTTCGTTCCAGCAATAAGCATGCAAGGAGGTAAAGAGGATGAACTCAGATGGAGGATCTCCATAGCCTGGTGCATGCGATCAAGTCCAGGCTTAATTTTTTGAGCCCTCTTTTTAAAAAGATTCTCTATCTGATCGATATGATTGCTATTTTTATTCATGTGCTTTTTTTGGTGCTTTTCTTCTATCAAATGCTAAACACTTCGTCATTGCGAGAAGCCGTAGGCGACGAAGCAATCTTGCCTTTACACGGAGATTGCTTCGCTTCGCTCGCAATGACGAGGTTCCGATTTCGTCATTGGATGTTCTGCCTCCATACTCAGACAGGTTGGAGCATATCGAGACTCATCTAAAAATTCGAGGTTTTTTATGAAAAAATTTATGAAAACTTATGGTCTAGCTGTCCTAGTCCTAACGGCCTGTACTTTGGTTTACTCTAAAGCTAAAAAATTGGCGAATTCAAAACTTGAAGAGAAAAAGACACCAGGTTTTATCTTTGCTTTTGATGGAGGCAGCACAGGCACTCGTCTCTATATCTATGAAACATTTCGAGATGAAAAAGGTGCCTTGGATGTCGATTTCGCTCCCCGCCATAGACAAGAACCGCTGTGGTCGAAAAAAATAAGCCCTGGGATTGCTCAGTTCTCAACGAATCGAGATGGCATTCCAGCTTATCTCGATGAATTGATAGACTTTGGCCTGGAAAAAGTTCAAGGCACCGATGCTAGCCAGGTGGAAGTGCTCTTCAACGCGACAGGGGGAATGCGAGCTTTGTCTCCCCACGATCAAGAAATCGTATTATCCAGTTTAAGAAACTATTTTCGCTCCAAAAAATTTTTCTTTGAAGACAAAAATATTCAGGTCATAGATGGCAGCATGGAAGGGATATACGCTTGGATCGCGGTGAATAAACTTTCTGGAAACCTTGCTAGCGGAACGGCCAAAGCTGTCGCCAAAAAAACAGATGGTGTTGTGGAAGTGGGGGGAGCATCCATTCAGGTTACATTCGCAGTTCCATCAGCCCCAGATCACCACAGTGTTCCTCTAGAGTTTGCTGGGGTTTCCTACAACTTGTACAGCTACAGTTATGACGAGTTCGGACTGATGCTCGCTCAGAAAAAATGGCTGACACCAAATGCCGTCTCTTGTTTAGGCGCCGTTCAGGATCTGCCTTCAACCGGAGATTTTTCGTCTTGTAAAGCAGGTATCATAGCGACTCTCTATAACAAAGAATTTTGTGATGTGGCAAAATGGTGCCAGGTTCTGAGGGAGGCTCATCAACCCTCCCTCCCTCCAGGCATGTCCTTTGTTGGGATCGATAAGGTGTACATGCTGGCTCACAACTTCCAGATCAAAGACTTTTCGTTAGCGTCACTACATCAAAAAGGTGAGGAGGTCTGTGCCCTGAACTGGGACCAATTGCTTGCTGCTTACCCTGGTGTAAAAGTTAGCGACGCCGTTGGTGTCGACACCCTCGGGAAAGGCTGTTTTAACATGGTCTATCTGAGTTCGGTCTTCGAAAAATTTGGTTTTTCTCTCGCTAACCCCATCAAACCAGCGGAAATGATCAACTCGGGGGCGCCTACCCATACGTTCGGCGCTGTTCTTCTTCATCTCTCCCAATTTTTCTAAAGAGGGCGGTTCCCCCCAGGGCTGTCTTATTTAAATCCAGCTAATGGCAAGAGCTAACACCTAAATATGATTGGTCCTCCAATCTACCTAAGCAAAAATAAAAACAATAATTGCTGTGCATTGCCATAAATCCATTGTTTTATATAGTGTTTATTATACAAAGGTATGATGGTTAGAATGATTGGTCTAGTTGAAAGGGGTTTATATGAAAAAAATAAATATTGTACTTTCTTTGATATTAGCTTGTTGCCTGAATACAATGGTTAATGGTTCGGAAAATAAGATTACTAATTTTAAAGATGAAGATTATCAGGCTGCGGTCAAAAACATAAAAAAAGCACTGGATTCAATTTATAAAAAACGAAAAGTAAAGACGATCTCATCGAAAGTTCATCAAGCAATTCTTGATGGTTCAGATTTAGGAAGTCTTGAAAATGTTTTATGCCCGGAAAAACACCCCACCATAGGTGGAAGATGCATAAATAAAAAAGACCTAAGAAAAAAACTAACAAGATATTCAATCACAGCCATGCATTTGGCCGTTCTTATGGAAGATTTGAAAGCTATTGAATGGCTTTTTAACAGGGATGCATCGCTTTTGAATATTCCTGACAAAAACGGATGGACTCCAGCACATTTTACTTCTTTGCATAACACTGACGGAGTGTTGAAATATTTACAAGCGAAAGGAAGTTCTCTAACAAAGAAAAATCTTCAAAATATTACGGCTCATTCTCTTTGGACGCGTAGTCATTTAACAAAAACTAGCGAGCAGAGAATTCATTTTTGGGATAAAAATACCTCATCGGTATTAGAAATTGATGGAGATGAATTTTATGCTCGTACAGGTAGTCATTTTGTAGAACATGTAAAAATAAATCCTTCAATATTAGCGAAGTCATGGTTGTTGAAATTTGAGCAAGACTATGACTTTAGCTCATATCCTGTACCATTAGCTTTCAAAGACAGTGTTGAAAATTATGCAAAAGAAGATCTGCAATCATTTTCAGATTTATATATAAAAAAGAAAACAGGCAGTCATTCAAAAAATATTGGTTATGGAGTATTTGCCAAAAGAGCTTTTAAAGTTGGTGAGGTGATAGGAGACTATCAAGGGGAATGGATAGGATTACAAGAAGTAGAGCGTAGACAGAGTGATCCACAGTACGATAAAACTTCGGAGTATTGCACGGTAAATATCGATGCTTCAAAGCTTAGAGGGTACATGGCATTCGCAAATGATGGAGCGCCAAATATTCATTTTTTCCCAATGGCCAACAGCGATGGTTTTAGTGTTTCAGAAATTTTCATAGTCATAAAAAATATCGAGATGAATGAAGAGATTTTATTTGATTATGGTCTTGCATACCCTTTGAAGGGGGATCTTGAGAATTATAAAGAAATTAGTCCTAACAGTGTTGATGAACTTTTAAAAGAGAAGAGTCTTTTGGATCAGATTAAAGCAACAGATGATAGAAATATATTTTCTTTTGCATATTATGATGGAGATGGCAGTGATCATGATTTTTTATATCGCATATCTATGTTAAAGTATATTTTTCATACCTCACCAGTATTTTTAAGATTATTTAAAAATGGAAAAATCACAGTTGAGGACATTCGAGAAATGAAAAGATTGCGCAATCCAGGCATGCAATTTGCTTTTCGGAATCTTTACGAACAGCGGTTCTTAAATTTTATGGATTTCGTTCTCGAAAGATCAGCCAACGAGGGAGTCGATTGATTAAGTTCCCCCCTCTCTTTAGGATTCTCCCCCTTCCTCTACTATTGACTACTGAGAATGCGTCTTTCGTCAATGAACCCCCTGAGCTTTACTAAGGTCTCCGAACCAGGGCCTATTTCGGAGCAAGATCCAGTAGGAGCATCAGCTAGAGTAAGGTCGAGATAATTTCTACTTTTCCCCATACGCCGACCTTGTTCATCTTTACTATTTTCCCAAAGCACAAGCATGCTTCGCCCCAAAAAAAGAGAGGCGTAAGACTGATAAAGTTTTTGAGAAAGTCCCCTTAAAATCTTCGACCTCTCTTTGATAAGGGGAATAGGGAGATGTCCCGGCAGTCGAGCTGCTGCTGTATTCGGCCTTTTTGAGTAGGGAAAAACATGAAGGGAGGCTAGGCGGTTTCTCTCGAGTAAGCGAATGGTGTCTTGAAAATCTTCTTCTTCCTCTCCCGGAAAGCCGACAATAAGATCTGCACTGAGATGCACATCTGGGAAAACAGCTCGTATATCAGCAAGACAATTTTCGTAAGTTTTTACATCATAAGTTCGGCGCATTTTTTTTAGAATTTTATCACTTCCCGATTGCAGGGGGAGGTGAAAGTGGTCACAGAAATGCTCTTTTTGTTCTGCGAGGAGCTTGAGTAGAGGGGGCGTCACCTCCGAAGGTTCCAGAGAAGATATGCGCAGCCGTTTCAAGCTCGGCAAGGCAAACACCATTCTTAGCATGGTCACAAATGGAGTCTCATTTTTTTCTTTGGCCAGAGCCGCTAATTCAGCCAGATCCTCACCGTAATCACCCACGTGGATACCTGTGACTACAATTTCTGGGGTCCCGATAGCAATGAGCCTCTGCACTTCAGAAAGAAGAGTGGCGAGAGGAACACTTCGACTTGCTCCCCGAGCATAAGGGATCTGGCAATAAGTGCAGAATCCGTTACAGCCATCCTGCACTTTAAGATAGGCCCGCGTCTGGTCGGAGACAGCCTGATCAAAGAGGACGATACTTGTCTTGAATTGACTCTGCTTGTTGTCTTCAACTTCTTCGCTAGCAATCGGCATTTTATGCGTAAAAAACTCAGCGTCAGAACGAGACTCTTGTCTCAGCTGTATTTTTTTATTGAGTAAAGCAACCAGCTCATGCTTCGCTTCATTGGGAATGACAAGGTCGACTTCATCCATAGAAGCCAGTCGGCTCGAATTGATTTGTGCATAGCAGCCAGTTACGACTTGCAGGGCGGAAGGGTTATCCCTGCGATAGCGACGCAAGAGATAGCGTGTTTCTTTCTCTGCAGCTTCTGTTACACTGCAGCTGTTTATCAGCGTGACGTCAGCCTGCTCCGGGCTGGCACTAAAAACGTAGCCTGATGCCAGCAGCTGGTTTTCCAAGACCTTCGAATCGAAGCTGTTGACCTTACAGCCCAATGTTTTTACGTACACACTTGTCATAGCGAACACTCTTTAAGGACGAGGGGTGCATGCTCTCTGATTATGGTTTCTATCTTCTTTGTTTGTGCTTTATCAGCTCGATCTATGGAGCTGTTTCTGCCCTAGTGGCCCTTCTTTTGGAAGACAGGAGATTTCTTCTGTCTTCCACTCTAGCTCAGGTGGCGAGCACGACCCTATGTCTAGGAGCTGCCTCGCTTCTTGTCTACCTTTTTTATACAAGGGATTATTCTGTCCTCTATGTTTATAAAAATTCGAGCAATGATCTTCCAGCGTTTTATACGCTGTCAGCTTTTTGGTCTGCTTTGGAAGGATCTCATTTTCTTTGGACTCTTCTTCTAGCAGTCTGCTCCTTCGCTGCTCATGTGAGCCGCCCAAGAGAGAATCTTTCTTTTTTTCCCTATGTGGCTATCTGCCTGCACTCCGTACTGGCTTGGATGTTCTACCTCTCGCTAAGTCACTGTGATCCCTTTAAGCTGACGTTCCCAGTGCAGTCAAACGGCTTGGGGATGAACGCTCTTCTGCAGAATCCCTACATGGCTTTGCATCCACCCTCTCTTTTTCTTGGGTACAGTTCGTCCGCCATCACATTTGCTTACAGTGTCGCTGCCCTTTGCTATGGAAAGTTGAATCAGAGTTGGCTCAACACCGTGCGAGCTTGGGCTCTTTTTTCTTGGATCTTCCTAACCACAGGGATCTTTCTTGGTGGCCGATGGGCCTATGTTGAGCTAGGTTGGAGCGGCTATTGGGCTTGGGACCCAGTCGAGAATTCCAGTTTTTTACCCTGGCTTTTTATGACGGCTTTGCTCCATGCTCTCATCGTGCAGGAGCGAACTCGCGGCGAGCTCAGGCGCTATGTCCTGGTCTTAGCTTTTTTTGCCTTCTTTTCTGGCTTTTTTGGAACTTTTATCACGCGATCGGGAATCATCAGTTCGGTCCACTCCTTCGCTCAGTCTCCCATAGGCCCGTTCTATTTGTTGTTCCTTGTTGGACTCGCACTCTTAAGTTTGCTTCTTTACCTAGTAAAAGCACGAGACCTTAAGCCCGCCGGACAAAGCACGCCCTCTTTAGACCAAGTAGAGGGAGCACCCGCTTTAGAAATAAAAAAGCCTCTGTCCAAAGAAGGCCTCATGATCTTTGCTCAGCTCTTGCTGGCCAGTTTTGCCTTTATTGTTTTTATGGGGACTATGTACCCCATTCTTTCTGAGCTAGTCACAGGGTCTCGCTTCAATATTCAGGCTCCGTACTTCAATGCATTTGCCCCTTATCTGGGATTTTCATTCATCGTAGCGCTCACGTTTGCCAACCTCCTTCACCCTCGTTCTTCCCGTTTGAAGGGAGGGATGCGTCTTCAGGTTCTAGCCATTGTTGGGGCCCTTCCACTATCTGCCTTATTTGCTTGGCTTGGAGGTGTTGGACTCAGTTCTGGTAAGGCATGGATTCTTCAATCTCTTGGTATTTTCCTCTGCTGCTGGTCCAGTCTCTGCCTTTTCTTCGACCTATTTACGAGACTTGCTCCATCCGCAGAGCGTCGAATTACTTTTGCTTATCTTGGCTCTTTTCTTGCTCATATTGGTGTTATTACAGCTATTTTAGGGTTTTTAGGCAACTACCGCGGTATGGAGACTCAAGTGACTCTCGACGCGGGGGATAGCACCGAGTTTTATGGCTACCGATTCGAATTCATGGGTATGCAGATTGAAAACCAAGACAATGTAGAGCTCTTCACGGCTCCGCTCAAGCTGAGCAGGGATGGGCGCGAGTTGGGTATCATAAAACCTTCTCGAGCACTTTACCCTACAAAAAATGAACTTTACCACGAGATTGGTCTCAAGGATGGATTCTGGCATGACCTCTATATTGTGCTTTCTGATTTTGAGAAGAACAATGGCCAGCAGGTGACCATCGAAATTCATATCAATCCTACGGTTAAGATTGTTTGGATAAGCGCCTTCCTTATGGTCATAGGTGCTATCTTGTCCTGGTTTGATCGTTTTAAGTGGGCGAGATGGAATCTAAGACGCATGAGTTCGCTAAACAGAAGTGTCATTTTCTGCTTGCTGTTCCTACCTCTACTAGCATGGTCGGTCTCCGGTATAGCCTCAAATGGGGAAGAAGCGACTCCAGGGTCGCACCCCATCCACATAAAGGCTCAGGACTTGCCTAAGGATCAATACACTCTCTTTAGGGAGGTGTCCGACCAACTGCGATGCCCAACCTGCATAGGGCTGAGCATACTGCAGTCCGAAGCCCCGTTTTCTGTCCAACTGCGTTCTTCGGTGGTGGATGAAATCAAGAAGGGACGAACAGAACAGCAGATCCTTGATCACTTCACAGAGAGATACGGTCTTTGGATACTCAGAAAGCCCCCCGCTTCTGGTTTCCATCTTCTAGCCTGGATCTTACCTGTATGCTTTTTCGTTGTTGGCGGGCTCCTTTACTGGAAGGTTTTTTTCAAAAAGTCAAGGGGTGAACCGTGATCTTTTTGGTGGCACTGATGACAAGCATATTGCTCTGCCTCTTTTTGCTTCTGCCCTTTTTCTTTTCTAAAAACGAGGAAAAGCCTCCTTTTTTAAAGAAGGGTCGAGAATCCTAGAGAGGGGACTCTCTCTTTAGAAAAGCGGGAATTTAAACGGAGTTTCTATGAGTTTTAAATTTTATTTTTCTTTTCTTCTTTTATGGGTTGCTAGCTTGGGGCTAGCAGAAGTGATACCGACCACCTTTCTTACCCCCAGCCATATCTACCTTTTAGAGGCAGATGAAGAGTATGTGTGGGGGACCTACTATTTTGCGGTTTCTAATAAGCAAAGCGAAGCCGTCTCATTTCGGACCGCAATAATCCTTCCTCTAGAGACGAGCGAATATCAAGCTTACTCTGGTGTTCAACCTGGTGATCTGAAGCCAGCTGAGGATGGCCTTGTTTATTTGGAGAAGACCTTTCCCCCGGGGCTAAGCCTACTTGGGATTCACTTCAAAGTAAAAATGGTTTCAAGCTCTCACTCCACTTTGAGTTTTAAGCCGCCTTTTGACATCCCCACCTTCAGTATCGCAGCCACGAAGAAGTCTGGCTTACATCTCAGTTCAGAGGCTTTGAAAGAAGGTTTGCACCCCATGCTGGCTCAAGATGGGGAGTATGATGGCTTAATTGGCCAAGGCATGGTGAGGGGAGTTGCTTTTCAAGTCCAGCTAGAAGGCCTCGGGCGGGCAGTTTCTAAAAGAGCTGGGTTGTGGTGGCTAGGGCTTAGCTTCTCCGCAGTCCTGGGTTTAAGCGTCGTATTCTTTGGGCTTCGGCAATATCGTCTTATTCGGAACCGTTCACTCCCCTCGCTCTAAAATTTACGTATAAGCCAGCTCACGCTCATCCCAGATAAAGAGTCCGATGAAGATAGGATCGGTGAGACAACGATGTCGGCATCCTGAGGGGCCTTGAAGAAAGGCTGACTCGACTCACCCTGATACGCTTGGGGTTCATAAGTCTGCATCTCTCCCGAAAAGATGGGGGACAAGACCACGTAAGAACCTAGGAAACTACCACTTATAAATCCTATTGAGGCCCCGACAGCGATATATCGTAATTTCCCGTTGGGATTGCTGCTTAAACCAACCGTGGCGGCTCCAAGAGCAGCCCCCAGTGCTGTCGAATATCCTGCCGTTATAAAAACATCCTGAAATTTTTTTTCTGTGCTAATCTGAATTTGAGTTGCCAGACCTGTCTGAGGGATTCCGAGCAGGGAGATGCTCCCCATCACCAAGAGAGAGCTCAGCAAAAAGGATAGGGGCAGAGCCCGGTAAAAGGGTTGTGAACCTGTTGAAAATCTCATGCTTTTGACTCCCTATGACGATAAACTAGAGCAGCCAAGAAGGCTGGTATTAAGGGTGCGGTATTAAAAGTGTCGAATCAGGTAGACAACAGTTGACAAGAGTCCGAGCAATCCTTTAGATATCTGGCTACCCACTCAGCCGTGTTTTCGTTCAAGTCCAAGCGGCCAGTCAGACGGCCAACAGTTTAAGTATAGCTGAAGTTTGGATCGTATTGGAATCTTGGCTCTGTTCCTGTTCGATATCTGCGGTGGAATAAAGCCAAGACTATTGCTCTTTATACATAAGAACTTATACAAAGATTTATGTAAGAGTCTTGATTGTCAGTGGAAGAGAGCGTTTATTGATTTTTTTGTGTAGGTAATTTGATTACAACGTCCCATCACCAGATCCCTAAATTTTAACATTAAAACCCACCGTTAAATTTTTAAAAGCGAGTAAAATTTTTATGGCCAAAGAAGCCAAAAAAGCTGCAGTCAAAGAAGAGTCCCTGGATGTTATCGACCTAAATGAGATAAAACTTCGTCGGATAGCTGACCTTACTCAGTTAGCCAAAACTTCCGGCATTGTCGGAGCCAGTGGGATGCGTAAGCAGGAGTTGATATTCTCCCTGCTGCAAGCTCAGTCTGAGCGAGGCGGAGTCATCTATGGGTCAGGCGTTCTCGAAACTCTCCCTGACGGTTTTGGGTTCTTACGCGCCCCCGACTATAACTACCTCCCAGGCCCTGACGATATTTACGTGTCTCCCTCTCAAATTCGCCGATTTAATCTGAGAACGGGTGATACCATCGAGGGCCAGATCAGGCCGCCAAAAGACAGTGAACGCTATTTCGCTCTCTTGAAGGTTGAAAAAGTCAATAATGAAGATGCTGATCAAGATATGGATAAGATCATCTTCGATAATCTTACCCCACTCTATCCTATGGAAAAATTCAACCTTGAGTTTTCCCCTAAAATTTACTCTACACGTATCATCGATATGCTCGTTCCTATTGGGAAGGGGCAAAGATCTCTGATCGTAGCTCCACCGAGAACGGGTAAGACCGTCTTCATGCAGCAGGTGGCAACAGCTATCGAAAAAAATCATCCGGAAGCTGTCCTTATCGTCCTTCTCATCGATGAGAGGCCCGAAGAGGTGACAGATATGGAGCGTTCCGTCCGTGGGGAAGTGATCAGCTCAACTTTCGATGAGCCAGCTCAGAGGCACGTTCAAGTCGCTGAAATGGTGATTGAAAAAGCAAAGCGCCTCGTGGAACACAAAAAAGATGTCGTCATTCTTTTGGACTCCATCACCCGTCTTGCTAGAGCCTACAACTCCGTCGTTCCTCCATCCGGGAAGATTCTCTCTGGGGGGGTTGACTCCAATGCTCTTCACAAACCAAAGAGATTCTTTGGTGCGGCGAGGAATGTTGAAGAGGGGGGCTCTCTGACCATCATTGCAACAGCCCTTATTGATACCGGCTCAAGGATGGATGAGGTTATCTTTGAAGAATTCAAAGGTACAGGGAACATGGAGCTACATCTTGACCGTAAGATGTCTGAAAAAAGGATATTCCCAGCTGTTGACCTCAATAAGTCCGGGACTAGGAAGGAAGAACTCCTTCTGCCTAAGGATGTTCTGAATCGAACCTGGATCCTGAGAAAGCTTCTCCAGCCGCTTAATCCAGTCGACGCTATGGACTTCTTGTTAAACAAACTTGACAAATGCGATACAAATAGCGAGTTTATCGCGTCTATGAACGGTTAGTTTGGGACCTTTCACCTAGATACCCAAACTCGATACCTAGATCAGCAAAAGGAAATTTATGAAAGAAAATATACACCCAAGATACGAATTGACCCCAGTCGTCTGTGCCTGTGGACATAAGTTTGAGACTCGTTCTACTCTTAAAGAGATCAACGTCGAGATCTGCAGCAATTGTCATCCATTTTTTACAGGAAAACAAAAGCTTATAGACTCTGCCGGACGCATTGAGAAGTTCCAAAAGAAATACTCTAAAAAGTAAGATTTAGATGAGCAATACTTTCAGCGAAGAGCAGCAGGGTAGGTGGGTCTTATCAGCTAGCGACAAGCTGGAGGCTATTGAGCGTCGGTATTCCTCTTTGGAGGATACTCTGTCTTCGCCCAATCTCGACGGGCCCGTCCTCATCAAGCTGCAAAAAGAGAGAGCCGAGATAAGTGAGATTGTGGAGGTCTTTAGGGCTTACAAGAAGGCAACGAAGTCTCTCGAAGAGACTCTTGCCCTCCTCGAGAGCTCTGAGCCCGAACTACGTAGTCTTGCCAAAGAAGAAGAGGCTCTTATTCTCGAGCAGATGGAGATTCACCGGCAGAAGCTCGTGGAACTTCTCCTTCCTAAAGATCCCGAAGATCATAAAAACGCCATACTTGAAATACGTGCAGGAACCGGGGGTGAAGAAGCCGGGCTCTTCTGTGCCGATCTTCTGCGCATGTATATGCGTTATGCAGAGAAGAGGGGTTGGAAGCTAGAACTCGTAAACAGCACAGAATCTGCTCTTGGCGGGTTTAAGGAAGTCGTTCTGTTCATCCAAGGGGACAGAGTTTACGGTCGTCTTAAAGTTGAAAAAGGAGTGCATAGAGTTCAGCGCGTCCCCAGTACAGAAGCGCAGGGTAGAATTCACACCAGTGCCTGTACAGTGGCAGTTCTCCCTGAAGCAGAAGAGATTGAATTGGAGATCAACCCTGCTGATCTGCGTATTGACACCTATAGGGCCAGTGGTGCTGGGGGGCAGCATGTCAACAGAACTGACTCCGCTGTCCGCATCACTCACATCCCCACAGGTGTCGTATCTGAGTGCCAGGATGAACGCTCTCAGCACAAGAATAAAGATCGAGCTATGAAGATGCTGCGAAGTCGCCTCTTGGATGCTATGCGCAAACAAAAGGACAGTGAAGTCACCGCAGATCGTCGATCTCAGGTTGGCAGTGGGGATAGAAGCGAGAAGATCCGGACCTATAACTTCCCACAGGGGCGGGTGTCTGATCACCGAATCCAGCTGACCTTGCACAAACTTCTTGATTTTCTTAATGGGGATATGGATCAGATGCTGGACGCCTTGGGATCTCACTTCACCGCAATCCGATTGCAGGAATCAGGGGATTCTTATTCCTAGTCCCAGTCTTTATCTCGGTCTTCATCCGTTGTTTACCCTGAGCTGGTTTTTTTAGCTATGACTTGGAATATTCAGAAGCTCCTGGTCTGGGGCACTCAATATCTTAAGAATACAGAACCTCCCTTCCCGACAGCCCGTCTCGATGTGGAGCTTCTTCTAGCGCATACACTTTCTTGTGCACGAATCAAACTGTATACAGACTATGATCGACCCTTGTCGAAAGGTGAGTTAGCAAGTTTTAAGGCTCTTTTTGTTCGCCGTCTGAAACAAGAGCCTATCGCCTACATCCTTGGCGAAAAGGACTTCATGGGCATGACTTTCAAAGTCAACCCCTCTGTTTTGATCCCAAGACAAGAGACGGAACTCCTCGTTGAGAGAGCTACCGCTCATTTGAAATCTCTTCCAAGCCTAGAGGGCAAAGGTCCTCGTCTCTTAGAAGTAGGAACAGGTTCTGGCTGTATTGCTATTGCTCTTGCTAAAGCCTTCCCTTTGGCAGAACTCGAGGCCTGGGATATTTCTCAGCAAAGTTTGGACTTAGCGCAAGAGAATGCAGAAGCTCAGGGTATTTCTCCCCAGCATCTTCGCTTCCTATACTGTGATGCTCTTGCCGAAGAATCCTGGCTACCCTTAAAGGCCTATGATGTTTTTTTAAGCAATCCGCCTTATATTGCCTTATCGGAATCAGCAAGCTTATCGCCATCAGTATTGTTTGAGCCAAAACATGCCTTATTTGCTGAAAACGAGGGACTTCTCTTTTATGAACGTTTTGCTCGTTCAGCTTCCCAGGTCTTAAAAGAGAATGGGCGCATGTTCCTAGAGATAGGATCTACACAGGCGGGGAAGGTGTCATCCTTGCTCCAAGAGAGGGGGTGGACCATTTTGAATATCTACAAAGACTACTCTTCCCACGATCGAATTGTGGAGTGTACTTTTCATGACTAGATCTGCTGGCTTCAAGCGAGGAAATTATACGTCCTTTCTCGACTCCTTGAAGGAAGCTATCCAGGTCTTGGGTCAAGGGGCTGTGAGTACAGGCCAAGATCAAGATCACTCTTCGCAGCTTATAATTCTCTGGGGTGACTGCGAGTTCTTTTTAAACAAGGCAGCCATAGCTCTCAGGTCGGTGTGGGAAAAAAAAGAACGGGCAGCTGTTGTTTTAGAAGAGGAGAAACTCAATGCAGAACTGCTCCATCTCATCTGGCAGAGTAAAGCACTTTTTGAAGAATCCTCTCTATATATAGTCCGTCGTGTTAAGAAGCAAAAAGAGTTGGCCCAGCTTCTGAAAGGGATCAGCCATAAAAAAGGTGAGTCTAATCTGCTCTTAGTGGTAGAAGGTGATCCCCTTCTCGTTTCTCTCGATAAGGAACTGCAAAGGTTAAGAGCCATTCGCATCCCCTGCCTTGCACCCTCGAGCTCAGAGATCAGGACTTTAATCCAACATCTCGCTAAAAAGGCTGGACTTCAAATCGACAATTCTGTCGTCGACTTGCTTTGTGAACTGGGCTCAAATGATCTTTATAAAATCGAGAACGAGCTGTCCAAGATAGCCCTGGTTTTTTGTCAGCGAAAAACAGTTATCACAGCAGCGGATATAGCCCCTATCCTCGGGTTGCTGAAGGAAGAGCATGCTTTTAAGCTCTCTCGCTACCTACTGGATAAGAAAATAGTCCAAGCTCAGGCCTTGATTCGAGATCTCCTCGACAGAGGGGAAAGCCCTCTAGCTCTTCTGGGGCTCCTTGCCAAGCACTACCGTTCTACCCTCCAAATCAAAGTAGATCCGATTGTACAGCTTGGTTTTTCCCCAAAAATCCCCTCTTTTCTTATGAGTTCCTATAGACAATATGCCCACTCCAGTTCGAAAGAAAAACTGACAAGGATTCTTGCCCTCTGTCAGCAAGCAGACCTCTTACTAAAAACCTCTTCGAAGTTAACAGCTGAACAGATTCTTCAGCCTCTTTGTCAATAAGTCTATTTTTCTAAAGAGGGCGTTCCCCCCTCTTTAAATCTCCCCCCTTTTTCCATGTATGATGAATAGAGCACACTTTGCTGATCGTTATAGGGGGAAGAGCATGTTAGAGAAGAACCATGTTTTCGGTTGGGTATTCTTCATTCTCATTCTACAGGGGCCTCTAGCTTCCGCTGTCCATCAAAGTTCTGAGTTGCGTTCTGTCTCATTGCTCAAAAATGAATCGATAGATCTCAAGGAAAGAGATACTAAGGCGGTTTTGTCAAGTCGTGAGCTTTTGCTCTCTCCTTATCAACAGGAGGTGCTTGCAAAGGATCTGCCAGCCTCAGGGATTACTTTTGATCGCAAGGGGCGCGTATGGATAGCTGGCAAGACCTCCCTCTGGCTTTGGGATCTTCATGAGCGGAGATTACGACAAATCGAACTCTCAGCAGGCAGCTTTTCAGACTCGACTCAATTGAGATCTTTTGGTGGATGGGTGTTGATAGCAAAGTCTGGTAGTTTGTTTCAGATAGACATCGAAAGTCTAAAGGTGTTTCACTATGAACTGACCTCGAATGTATCTTATAAGTCGATCTCTATAAGCTCTGATAGAGACAGTTCTTTCTATTGGCTTTTAAATCAAGGTGTGTACTCTATCCACCCAGAAGAGAAATCTCTCAAACCTGTTTTCCAACATAAGATACCCGTTGATTCACAGGCCTTGTTTTTCAAACAAATGAATCGCCTTTGGATTATCGATCAAAAAAGTATCCATACCCTTGATTATCAAACAGACGCTACCATGGCGCAGTCTAAAAATATTTTCCAAACAACGGATCATCTGCTAGGTGTTTATACTGATGGCGAAGAGGTCTATGCTCACACAAAGTACAGCGTAATTCGATTTAGCAAAGAAGGCAAAGTTCTGCAGGCGATTCCTGTTGAAGGACTCGCTAAAATCGTGCTGATGCATGTCGATGGAGATTCGCATAGTTATCTCTTAAGCAATAGAATGCTCGAAATTTATTTTCCATTAAAAGAAGTTTCAAAAGTATTTTCTCTTGATTTGGGGCGGGTGAAAAAGGCATCCTACTTACAACGTCAGGGTTCGATGCTCGCTCTCATTTTGGACGGATCTCCCAGAATTTTTCAATTAGAAGGTTCGTGGTAGTAGGAACCTTCCCACAAGTCGTATAGCAAGGCATTGAGGAGCAAGCAGCGCAGTTTACTTGCTAGTAAATAAGCAGTGCAGCAACGAAAATAATGTAGCTAGATGATTTGTGGGATGGTTTCTAGGATATAACTTCCATGTGAAGGCCGAATATGCGCAAAAAAAGACATTTTTTTTCATATCTTGTCTTGCTTTATTTTTTTCTCGGAAGCTGTGATAAAAAGACACTTACCTCGCCGATTACTGTCGATGGAGCAGCCGTTTCAACTTTTTTGCCTAAAAAAGCAGAGGAGGATCTCCTGGCTCTGAGGGAGTTTGTGCCAGAGGGATCCCCTGAAGAAATCTATATTCAAGATGTAGTAGCGATTCTAGAAGCCAAGAAAAGAGAAGAGGCTGGGGATCACAACGGGGCTCTGCTCTTCTGGTCTAAAGCCACAAAAATAGCTGCAGGTGATTCCGTTTTTGGAAAACTAGCGTTTGAATCTTGGCTTAAAAGTTATGCTCGTCAGTGGACAAACTCTGAGAAACCAGATCCTATCATGCTTGCTCGTCTTATTCTTAAAGAGACAAGCTCCGGCACGTTGATCCCTTATATGCAGACTGCTCAATTGATGTCTGAAGCAAGTTTGATCGTAAGAGTCAGCTCTATCTTCCATCTTTCAGATACAGAGTCTAGCAGTCAAAATACGAATCCAGGTGAGACAGCTGTCTCTCTTGTCCCTCAAAAAAAGGGTTTACCTTCAGAAGATAAACTTCTCCGAAAAACAGCAAAACAGTATTGTCAGGACCCTCATTCAGCTGGAAATTACCAGTGGGAGGCCTGGGTCAATACTTTAGAACCAGTCTCTTTACGATCTTATTGGAATGTCCTGATTCAAAAAACCTGTGATCAAGAGGAAGCTCTTTCTCCGTCTACACTTGAAGATCTTGCTCCAAAATTGGCTGCAGATCCAAAAACAAAAGCGCAGGCGGTTGAAGCCTATGGCTTTTTGATAGATCTCTTGCGTAAACGAGATGAGAGAGTGAAGGCCTGTGAGGCTTATACTTCCCTGGTTGATGTTTGGGTGAGCCCTGCTCTCAGAGCAGATGACTTCGATCTTAAACCAGAAGAATTTGAATTGCGACGTATCGATGAATTGCTTTGGGCCTCGCGGTGTCGTGCCCTTGTCGCCGATTATGATCAGGCCCATGCTATGGTGATGCAGGCTATGGAATTTGTCGAGAAGGCTTTTGTGCAAATTCCAAACATGAGTAAATCTTCAAAAGCTAAATTTGTTGGGTTTAAAGCAGAATCTTATTTTGTTCTTGCTCATCGTATTGCACTTGAAAAAAAAGAGATCTCACGCGCGAGTTCTATGCTGCAACTCGCTCTAGACTTGCAGGATTTGCCAGAAAGTTGGCGAGAGAGACTGCTCTGGTCCAGCGGTCTGTATAGCTATCTTGAAGAACGCTTTACAGAAGCAACAAAATACTGGGAACTTCTCTCCTCAGAAACCAAATCACTTGAGGTGAAGTCCCGGTCTTATTTCTGGCTGGCTCGAACCTATAAAAAAATGGGAAATAAACAAAAATCGATTCAATTGGTAGAGCAGTTAAAACAAGAGTTCCCCTATAGCTTCTACACCGTTGTTGGATTGGAAAAAGCGAGTCTGTCCTCGGGAGGGGGCCTAGCTGACCCAGAGCAAAGTGCAAATCAGCTCACCAAAAAATTGCGCCAATCTTCTTATCGTTTGAACGAACTGCGCAACAAACCACAGATTCAGAGAGCTCTCTTTCGAACAGAGCTATTCATTCTAGCAGGGCTTGGCTCTTGGGCAAAATTAGTAAGTGACGAGCTCTATACAATTCTCCTCAAGACGAATCAGCTCACAAAAGATGAGGGAAGTTTTGTTTATTTATCGAGACTGCTTGGTGCTTCCCACAATTATTTGAAAAGTATAGATATCACAAGTCGTTTGGCCCAAAATTCGAGTGATTTTTGGGGTCGTTGGCCAGGGCAGTTGTTGATTTTTTTTCCAAGACCCTACGTAGATATTTACGAGAGGAAGGCTTCAGAGAGTTCCCTTGATATCTCTCTGCTTCTTGCTGTAAGTCGTCAGGAGAGTTCATTTAATAGTCAGGCACAGAGTCCAGCTGGTGCTGTTGGCTTGATGCAGCTTATTCCCCCTACAGCACAGACCTTAGCTTACGAGTTAGATATCCCAACAGACCATATTCGGGATCAGTTGACCTCCCCAGAATTTAATATCAGTCTTGGCAGTCTTTATCTTAAAAAATTGCATCTTCATTACCAGGGATTTCTTCCTGCTATGCTCGCTGCCTATAATGCAGGCGAATTAAGTGTAGATTTTTGGCTGCAAAGGCGCCCTCATCCCGACCCACTTGTGTGGGTAGAACTTATTCCCTATGCTGAAACACGTCTCTATGTGATCAACTCCTGGCGTAATATGCAGGTCTACTCTCGCATCCTCAAAAACTAAATGCTAAAGAGCGAGACCTAATCCTTCCTTGCAAAAATATGAGGGGGAGATTCTCTTGCGAAAATGAGATAGATCTTGCTATAATGCGCAGTCTGGTGTGCAAAACCTGGGACCGCTTTGCAAAAAAGGATCTTCTATGCAAAATCAAAGTCCTTCAAGAAAATGGGCGACAAGTCAGTTTCCTAGTCGCGACCCAAGGAAAGAAATGATCGGTTGGCTCCAGCTGGCAGCCATTATTCTGATCTTTCCTGCATTGTTTTTCTTCTGCGTCTTTTTCCCCATCTGGGTGGGGTGGACTCCGCGGTTTCCCTGATGCAAACTTCACCTACCTCCAGCTATTCTCAAGTTACGAATCGATCAAAGCGTGGTGGCATTGCTGTGGGCGCTTCAACTCAGTCAACCCTTCAGAGGTTTAGTACCCTTTGTCTGAGTTTAGCTCTGCTCTGCTATGGACTTATGGTCCTAGGGGGACTCGTTCGTGTTACAGACTCTGGTCTCTCTTGTCCTGACTGGCCGATGTGCTTTGGTCAGGCTGTTCCGACCATGGATATACAGATTTTCCTAGAATGGTTCCACAGGCTCATAGCCCTGATCCTAGGCTTGGGTGTTGTGATGGCTACATTTCAGGTTCTTCGTTCTTCTCTTTTGAGAAGTCTATTTGTCAAAGAGCTGACCTTCTCCATCTTCATCTTCCTCATTCAGTGTATACTGGGCGGCCTCACTGTTCTGAAGCTTCTCGACCCCTCGATCGTGTCTATGCACTTAGGGAATGCGCTGCTCTTCTTCTCCCTCATACTTCTGCTCTGGAGAAAGTCCGCTGCTTTAAGTTCAAGAACCCTAGTTCCGAACGAACTGCCAATCAGCGCTAGATCTGCTCTGAAATCGACTGAGTTCCTGTGGTTCCGTCGCCTATTCGTAATCTCTGCGCTGCTTCTTTTCTGTCAGATGTTTTTGGGCGCTATGGTTTCAACAAATCATGCTGGACTTGCTTGTCCAGACTTCCCCAAATGTCATGGACAGTGGCTGCCTCCTTATTCATTTTTTGTATGGATACAGGTCTGGCATCGTTTTCTAGCTTACCTTGTTTTTTGCTCTGTTTTAAGTCTGACCTTTTGGTCGAGAAAGGCCTCCATCCGCATGCTTTTACCAGAGCTGAGTCGCTGGGCTTTTGCCATACTTCCCCTTGGTCTTGCTTTACAAGTCACTCTAGGAGTCTTCAATATCTATGCAGGCCTCCCATTACTTGTAAGAGTAGCGCACCTGGCCAATGGAATTTTCTTGTTTGCTAGCCTCTTTGTTGCTTTTATCTCCCTCCATTACAAAATGTCAGAAAATGTAGCTTGTCTGAGTTCAGGGGAGCCTGCGACAAAAGCAGAGCTGGGGGGTAAATTTGTTGTTTAAAGAGCTTTATGTCATGACGAAACCGACCATCACTCTGCTGGTGGTTGTCACGGCTATCCCATCCATTCTCATGGCCTCTCAACAGATGCCTTCGCTTGGGTTTATACTTCTCATCTCTTTAGGGACAGCGCTTGTCTCATCTTCTGCTGCAGTTTTTAACCAACTTTTAGAAAAAAACTCCGATCAATTTATGCAGAGAACCGCTGGCAGACCTCTTCCTAGCGGTAAACTCTCAAAAAGCTTTGCGGCGGCTTATGGCATTATTCTTCTCCTACTGGGGGAGGTGCTCCTTTTTCTTACATCGAATCTTCTCACCGCTCTTCTCGCCCTCGCAGGTCACTTGTTTTATGTACTCGTGTACACAGCTTTTCTTAAAAAGAAAACTCCACAAAATATTGTGATTGGAGGGGCTGCCGGTGCCGTAGGGCCCTTGATCGGATGGGCGAGTGTTACGGGTTCTCTAGATTGGACTGCCTGGATTCTTTTTCTCATTATCACGCTTTGGACTCCTCCACACTTCTGGGCCTTAGCCCTTAAGTACAAGGATGATTATGCGAGAGCCAAGATACCCATGTATCCTGTCGTTTACGGGGACGAACAAACTCGGCATCGCATTATGATCTACACCTTGATTTTGACTTTACCCGTTCTCGCTCTCTCCTTTATGGGCAACGCGGTGATCTTTTACCTCCCTGTTTCCGTTCTTTTGTCAGCTCGCTTCATTTGGGGCGCAGTAGGTCTCTACAGATCTCACGACAATAAAAAAGCGATGCCCTTTTTTTATTTCTCCTGTGTCTATACCTTTGTCCTTTTTGGGGCATTAGCTGCGGATAGGTTCTTTTTCCTTCTACGTTCTACTTAGATGGCAGACCTCGTCATTGGAGGCAATAGCAGAACCTCGTCATTGCGAGCGTAGCGAAGCAATCTCCGTGTAAGGCAAGATTGCTTCGTCGCCTACTGCTCCTCGCAGTGACGAAATTGCGGAAAACTTAACGACGCTTCAACAGATCTCAACGACTAAGAGTTCCTTACCTCTTTTGGTATTCAAGTCTTCAGGTAGACTTTTCATAACACTATGTTTCAATGCTTTAATCATTTCCAATTTCCAGTGATCTCGTCGGTAAACAAAGCTAATCTCCCGTGTAGGAACAGGGGGGACAAAGGGCCTCACATGGGTGCGGACATCTGCACGGCTCATGAGCGTCGTCAAAAGATCAGGAATAAGGGTGTAGCCATGATTCTTTTGAATAACATGGCAAAGGGTATCTAGGCTTCCACTTTGAAAATGAATGTTCTTAAAAACACTGTCCTGACTGGGACTGATGGAACAATAGCTTGAGACCTGGGTTTTAAAACAGTTGCCATCTTTTAGCATCCACATTTCAGCTGCATCGAGGTCTTTTGGTGAAATCTTCTGCTTCTTCAAAAGCGGATGTCCTTTTGAGGCATAAAGTGAAAATGGTTCATAGTAAAGAGGATGCTCTTTGAAGCCCTGCTGTTGGAGTGGGGTCGCTAAGATAGCTCCATCTATCCTATCATTCCGCAGCTCATCGATAATCGTTTCCGTTTTGAGCTCTTCGATATAAAGCTCGACCTGAGGGCAGTTTTTTGAAAAATTACGCAAGAAAACAGGCACCAAATAAGTAGCTACAGTCGGGATAACAGCTAGTCGAAACTCTCCCTTAAGTCCATGGCTTCTATTTCGTGCTGTATAAATCAATTTTTCCTGCTCAGACAGGACTACCTTTGCCTGTGCTATAAATCGTCGGCCATCATCAGTTGGCACGACCGGCTTCTGTATACGGTCAAAAAGAATAATCGACAACTCATCTTCCAACTTCTGAATTTGCTGGCTCAAAGTGGGCTGTGAAACATGGCAGGCCTTTGCAGCCTTACCAAAATGTCGATATGTATCGACCGCTAGAATGTACTCAAGTTGAGTAAGAGTCGGCATAGTTTGACCTTTTTATGATAGTTTAAAACTATTATTTCATAGATATAATCGATTTTACCTTTTGACGATTCTTTACGAAACTAGATCTATAAGACGCGAGCATAAGTTCACGTCAAATGTCATAAGCGATGAATCAAAACTTAAAACTTAGGAGTACGACATGTTAGGATTAGGAAAAAAATTACCTGCCTTCAAAGTCAAAGCAACCATCTCTAGAGATCCTAAAAATGCATTTGTAGACATCACGGAGGAGTCCTTCAAGGGGAAGTGGCTCGTTCTGTTTTTTTACCCTAAAGATTTTACCTTTGTTTGCCCCACAGAAATCAAAGGATTTGCCGACATCAATGACAAGTTTAAGGATAGAGACGCTCAAATTTTAGCAGCGAGCATAGACAGTGAGTTTGTCCACATGGCTTGGCGCCAAAATCACAAGGATTTAAATGAGCTTCCCTTTCCTATGCTTGCAGACGTTAAACGCGAACTGTCTACAGCACTTGGTATTCTGGATGAGAATGAAGGGGTTGCTCAACGTGCAACTTACATCATAGATCCAGAAGGCATTATACGTTTTATTTATGTTACAGATTTAAGTGTTGGCCGCAATCCATCGGAAGTATTGCGTGTTCTTGATGGACTGCAAACGGATGAGCTGTGCCCATGCAATTGGGAAAAAGGTAAAGAAACGATCAAAGTTTAAGAGGTAAACACCATGAAATTACAAGAAGTGCGAGAAAAAATGCCAAATTTTGGCAAAGATATCAAACTGAATCTCGAGTCCCTCTTAGGCTCAGAAGAAGTTTCGGGTTTAAGTTCAGAACAGACGACAGCGATTGCTCTTGCCTGTGCCTATGCGGAGAGAGAGATGGATCTTGCTTTTGCTATCAAATCGGACTTGCAAGTTTCAGATGAATTAGATGAAGCGGCCAAAGGTGCTAGTTCGATCATGGCCATGAACAATATCTACTATCGATCCATGCATTTGATTGAAGATAAAGAACTTAGTCAATTACCAGCTAGACTACGCATGAATATCATCAGTAAACATGGCATTGCCAAAGTAAACTTTGAACTCATGTGCTTAGCTGTCTCGGCTCTCTCAGGATGTGGGATGTGTATCAATGCCCACATTCAAGAACTTAGGAAACAAGGAATTGCTAATGAAGGCATTCATTCAACGATAAGAATAGCTGCTGTCGTTCATGCTACAAAACAAGTGCTGAGTCTTGAATAATAGTTTACAATGCTTTACCAGATCTGGTGGCTCGTAAAATGGTTCCTAATCAAAATGATGTCAGGAGTTTATATGCATAAGATCAACATCGGAATTTCAGAAGGTGATCGAAAAACCATTGCGGAGAGCCTTTCGAGGTTACTTGCTGATTCGTACACACTCTATCTTAAAACACATAACTTCCATTGGAACGTTACTGGCCCGATGTTTCAAACTCTTCATTTAATGTTTGAGCAGCAATACATGGAGCTTGCAACTGCGGTGGACCTCATCGCAGAGAGAATCCGTGCTCTCGGTGTTTTTGCTCCTGCGACTTATGCTCAATTTGCAAAGCTAAGCACCATCAAGGAGCCTAATGGAGTTCCTGCTTCTAGCGAGATGATTAAGGAACTTGTTGAGGGGCATGAAGCAGTGATTCGAACAGCTCGTTCATCCTTTGCGGCTATTGAAGGGGCGCATGATGAGGTGTCTGCAGATCTTCTCACCCAGCGTATGCAACTCCATGAAAAAACAGCCTGGATGCTACGAAGTCTGTTAGAGGGATAAAATCTATCCAATCGCTCTAAGAAGCTGTGAGCCCCTCTCACAGCCCCTCTCATTTTCAGCAAAGCCTCTACAAGCATGTTAAAATACTTAAAACATATGGAGTAGTGTTATGAGCAAAAAAGCTTTGGTCACAGGTGCTAGTGAAGGGATAGGGCGAGTCTTTGCAAAAAAGCTGGCTGCGGAAGGTTTTTTAGTTACAGCAGTTGCGCGAAATGAAGCTCTTTTAAAAAGTTTAATGACAGAAATAAAAGGGGGTCATGACTATCTGGTGGCAGATCTCTCTCGAGAAGACGGTCAAAAGCTAGTCGCTAAGAGACTCGAACAAGGCTACCAATTACTGGTCAACAATGCAGGGGTTGGGGTGGTTGGAGAGTTCACGAGTTCTTCTCTAACAAATCAAATCAACATGATGCATTTAAACTGTGATGCCTTAGTCTATTTGTCTCACGAATTTTTAAAGCATAGCAAAGGGGGAGATGCTCTCCTCAATGTGTCCTCCTGCCTAGCCTTTACCGCAAGCCCTGGCATGTCTGTATATGCGGCGACCAAAGCTTTTGTAAGTTCCTTCTCAGACGCTCTTTGGTTTGAGCAAAAAAAACGTGGTGTCTACGTTATGGGACTTTGCCCTGGGATTACCTCTACTCGTTTCCAAGTTAGCGCTGGGGGTAGTCTTGATGATCTACCTAAAAATTTGGCTCAAACACCTGAAGAAGTTGTGGCCGTGGCTTTGGAACATTTAAAGTGGCGGTGTAAATCCACTGTCATCTCTGGTGTTAAAAATAAAATCTTTTCCTTTATCATGTCGAGGCTATTCAGCCGAAAGGTTTCGGCATCTATGATGGGAAATATGATGAAGATGAGAAAGTAGATTGAAGATCCCAGCTAGAAAACCCCTTTTGGGGGATTAAAGCTGTGCAACTTGGTTACTCTTCATCTAGTGGTGAGAAGACCCTATTTTCTTGCTCAAGAACACGAATAAAGGTCGTTCGCTTAGACAGCTCCTTGAGCTTATTGGCACCAACATAAGTACAAGCCGAGCGTAAACCTCCAAGAATGTCCTTTACCGTTTCTAGAACAGGGCCTTTGTAGGGGATGCGTACAGACTTCCCTTCAGAAGCTCGGTAATCTGCGACACCTCCGCTGTGTTTCTCCATAGCAGCTTTCGAACTCATCCCGTAAAATAAAACAAATTTTTCACCGTGCTCTTCTTCAATCTTGCCCCCGCACTCATCATGACCTGCTAGCATGCCACCTAACATGACAAAATCGGCTCCAGCACCAAATGCCTTAGCAACATCTCCTGAGGAGATGCACCCCCCATCAGAGATTACTTGGCCCTTCAAACCATGAGCTGCATCCGCACACTCAATAATGGCAGAAAGCTGGGGGTACCCTACCCCTGTTTTAACACGGGTCGTACAAACACTACCCGGTCCTATGCCAACTTTAACGATATCGGCACCGGACAAGATCAGCTCCTCCACCATCTCTCCCGTCACCACGTTCCCAGCAATGATGACTTTGCTGGGGAAGGCATTTCTTGTCTTACTCACAAAATCAACAAAAGACTGAGTATACCCATTGGCAACATCCAGGCAGATAAACTGGATTCTGGGGCATCGGCCTAGTATTTTCTTAAGCTTCTCCAACTCTTGCTCACTAGATCCGCAACTTACCGAGATGTAATCAAAGAGTTGTTCGTTCTTTATACCCAAGTAAAAGGCTTCCCATTCTTCAGGGCTGTAGTGCTTATGAACAGCCGTCAGAAGTTGACTCTGAGCAAGTTGCTCTGCCATGGAAAAAGTACCGACCGTATCCATATTGGCAGCAAAAATCGGGGTTCCCTTCCAGACGAAGGGCGAGTGTTTGAAGCTAAACTCTCTGTAGAGGGAAACCTCCGATCGACTCCTAAGAGTAGATCGTTTAGGTCTGATTAAGACGTCTTTAAAGCCTAATTTAGGTTCTAGGTCTAAGCGCATACTGTCCTTCCCACCTTCTGTAAATTCGAATTTTCACACAGCTTTGCTGTACAATAAGAGAAGCCGTGTAAAAAAATTTGGGGATAAATGACTATGAGAATCCAGTTTTATTTCATCTCGGTATGTTCTCTTCTGGTCGTAGGTGTCTTAGGTTTACTGTGGACACCCTTTCTCGCACTGCTACTGATTATCCTCCCCCTGATTGGTATTGGATTATGTGATATTTTGCAAAAAAAACAAACCATCCGAAGGAATTTTCCTATCATAGGTCACGGGCGTTACCTGATGGAAATGATTCGGCCAGAGATCAATCAATATTTTGTCGAATCTAATTCGGACGGGAGACCCTTCAGTCGAGATAAGCGCTCCCTGATTTATCAAAGAGCTAAGGGCCAGCTTGATACCCAACCCTTTGGTACTCAGGCTGATGTCTATGCCGTCGGGTACGAATGGGTCAACCACTCCCTCGCTCCCGTCAGCCCAGATCTCTCTACAAGTAGGATCAAAGTAGGAGGTAAGTCTTGTAAGAAGCCCTACCTGGCCTCGATCTTTAATATTTCCGCCATGAGTTATGGGGCTCTCAGTAAAAATGCAGTCTTGGCCCTGAATGCAGGCGCGAAGTTAGGTGGATTTCTTCACAATACGGGGGAAGGAGGCCTGAGCCCCTATCACCGAAAACCAGGGGGGGACCTCACTTGGCAGATCGGCACCGGCTATTTTGGGTGCCGGCATAAAGATGGAACCTTTAATGTCAAAGACTTTGCTGAGAAAGCCTCCCTGGATCAGGTTAAAATGATCGAGATTAAGCTCTCCCAAGGTGCAAAACCTGGGCACGGAGGTATTTTACCAGCTAAAAAAGTGACACCTGAGATTGCCTCTATCCGGGGGGTTGATATGGGGCAAGATGTTATTTCCCCACCAGCCCACTCTGCTTTTTCAACCCCAATTGGACTTCTGGAGTTCGTAGCACAATTACGGGAGGCTTCCGGGGGCAAGCCTGTCGGCTTTAAGCTCTGTCTAGGGAAAAGAAAAGAGTTTCTGGCTATTTGTAAGGCTATGTTAAAGACAGGTATTCTACCAGACTTCATCACTGTCGATGGGGGAGAAGGCGGAACGGGGGCCGCTCCCTTAGAGTTTACCAACTCGGTCGGAGCCCCTCTCGAAGAGGGTCTCATGTTTGTTCACAACAGCCTGGTTGGAGTCGGTCTTCGTGAAGAGATTCGAGTCATAGCCTCAGGCAAGATCGTAACTGGTTTTCACATTATGACAAAGATGGCCTTGGGGGCTGATCTTTGTAACTCGGCAAGGGGAATGATGTTTGCCCTCGGCTGCATCCAAGCCTTAAGATGCAATTCCAACAACTGTCCCACGGGGGTGGCTACCCAAGATCCAGCTCTCGTCGAGGGTCTTGTCGTTTCTGACAAGGCTGTCCGGGTTAAAAACTTCCACCACGAAACGGTAAAGAGCTTCTTCGAAGTCTTGGGAGCGACTGGACTAACAAAGCCTAGTGAGATTAGACGCTGGCATATCGTCAGAAGAACTGGTCCTTCAATCATCCAGAACTACAGTCAGATTTTTCCAGCGGTTGATAATCGAGCTCTTGTCGACAATAATCCCCCTGCTCACATTGCTGCTCCTTGGGCTGCGGCTCAAGCTGAGACCTTTACATAGTGAGATTTTTTTGTTAGTATGCGAATCTTTTTACGTTTTACATTCGGAGGCGCAGTTTGTCATTTCCAGGTCAGCGTATTGCAAAAGTTATGTCATCTCGCGGACTTTGTTCAAGGCGAACTGCAGAGCTTTGGATTAAAGAAGGACGCGTTCAAGTCAATGGTCGTCGGATTGATTCCCCCGCCCTAAATGTATCGTCTACAGACGATATCAGGGTGGACCGAGCTCCTATTCCAGCTCCTTCTTCTGTGAGGGTTTGGCAGTTTCATAAGCCTCGCGGGTATATCACCACCCACAAAGACCCCCAGCAGCGGCCTACTATGTTTTCCCTACTACCTGAGCATTTTCCCAGGGTGATTTCAGTCGGACGTCTCGACATGGACTCCGAAGGTCTAATTCTCCTGACGAATCAAGGAGAGCTTGCTCACAGCTTAGAGAATCCCGCGACGGAGTGGGTTCGGAGCTATCGAGTACGAGTTCACGGAAGAGTTCAGCAGCAGAAGTTGGACCTTCTGAGAGACGGTATTACCATCGATAATGTCCACTACAAGCCGATTCAAGCCATCCTAGAAGTTCAGATGAACACGAATGCTTGGATCCGAGTACAGCTGTCCGAAGGTAAAAATCGCGAAATCAGAAAAGTTTTTGATTTCTTAGGTTGGCCTGTTCTCCGCCTTATCCGGATTGGATTCGGCGCTTTCTCTCTTGGAGAGTTAGAGGAGGGAGCAGTTGAAGAGATCCCCAAGCATATCTTGAAAAAGTTTAATATCACTAAATAATCCCAAAATGGATATTTTTGATACAAGCTCTGCCACAGCTGAAGCTGATGGTTTATGTTGTCTCTAACTCAAGGATTTTGTCATGAAAGCAAGCGAAGCTGAAGTTACGCACCGAGTTTTTTTTGAAGTTGAAATCGATGGAAAAAATGAAGGTCGTATTGAGTTCGGTCTTTTCGGTTCCACAACCCCTAAAACTGCTGAAAATTTCCGTGCTATCTGTACTGGCGAAAAGGGCCTTGGCTCAGGAGGCAAAGCTCTTTGCTACAAAGGAAGTCCTTTCCACAGAGTCATCCCAGAATTTATGTTGCAGGGTGGAGATATCACGGAGGGGAACGGTCGTGGCGGTGAGAGCATCTACGGGCATAAGTTTGCAGATGAAAACTTTGACATAGAACACTCTAGCCCTGGTCTTCTTAGTATGGCCAATGCCGGGCGCAACACCAACGGATCTCAATTCTTCATTACAACTGTAGCTACACCATGGTTGGATGGAAAGCATGTGATCTTCGGTCGAGTGGTCAACGGAATGGATCTGGTGAAGAAAATCGAAGCCCTCGGCAGTGGTTCTGGTAAGACAAAACAAACGATTTTGATCTCCGATTGTGGAGAGATCAAAAACCCCGCAAAGGCTTGAGATAATTTTGTTTGACAAGGTCTGCAGATAGACTTATATAGTGTTCTCTCTTGTTGAAGAACTTTTCTTCTTGAGTTGACGTCGCGGGGTGGAGAAGTCTGGTATCTCGTCGGGCTCATAACCCGAAGGCCGCAGGTTCGAATCCTGCCCCCGCTACCAACAATTATTAACCAGCTCCCTCGAGTTGGTTTTTTTGTACTTAAAGTAAGTGAAGTTTCGTCGAGAAGATTTTTTTACAAAAAAATCAACTGGGGGAACACAGAGTGGAGATAAAACTTCGCTTCACCAAACACGCTTTGGAAAAATCTTTTCAAAGAAATATTTCTCCTCTCGACTGTGAAGAGATCTATCGCACGGGCGAAATCATTGAGATCTATCCTGACGACTTGCCTTTCCCCTCTGAACTACGACTTGCTAAAATCCGTAATCGCTACTTGCATTTGGTGACAGCCACCCAGGATATTCATGTGCATGTTATAACTGCGTACGAGCCAGACCCTGATCGATGGGATGCCTCTTTTAAAAAACGAAGGAAATCTTTATGAACTGCCCTGCATGCAAATCGAAAATGGCAGAGGGATTCACCGAACTTGTTTTTAGACGTGACCGCTGTGTCATCGTCATCGAACATGTTCCTGCTCTCGTTTGTAGCCAATGCGGCGAAGCCTCTATGGAAAGCCCGACAGCCCAACAAGCCTATATGATGGCAGAGCAAGAAATAAATAGGGGTGTTTCTTTAGAGTTTTGCAAATTTAGGGCCGCCTAAAAAGCCTTTTCTAGAAATTCTGAAGCCTCTTAGAAAATCATTTTTAAAACTCCAAAAATATGTTTAATTGCTGCACAAGCAGCTGTTCATGTTGCACAGATAGCCATCTCCTCATATATAGGCCCCTTCATGCGATATTTTTTTACCCTGCTCCTCCTGTTATTTTCCTTCACAGAACTTTCTGCAGAAGGTTTTAGACGTGGCACTCTGGTGAAAGTACCCGGTGGTCACACAGCGATTGAAGATTTGAAGACGGGAGATCTTGTCATCAGCTGTGATCTTGATCAAATCGGCTCTTGCTTTGAACGCAAAATCGAAAAAACTTTCTCCTCGAAAAGTTCATCCCTACTCGCCTTGCAAGTAGAGGAAGAAGAGCTCATTCTGGATCATGATCACCAATTCTATGTTCCTCATCAGAACTGGGTAGAAGCTCAGACTTTAGGTCCTGATACTCAACTCCTCACTGCAGATGGGCATACTCTACAGGTTCAAGAAATCGAAGAACTTGCAGAAGACGACCTTGTCTACAGCATCTCTGTTGAAGGTTTTCACAATTTTTATGTGACCGAACAAGATATTCTGGTCCACAATTGGCCTCCTGCTTTTGGAGGAGCTATCATTCAAGGGCCGCAGATCATCCTCGCAGGAGGAGCTGGGTTGGCTGGCGTTGTACGAGCGGCTCCACTCCTTGCTAATCCTGTTGGTGGGGCTATAGCTGTCGGCGTTGCTGCAGTGGCTGTAGGGCCAGCTATCATCGGTAATGCTGCACCACACATCGCAGATGCCTTGGATCGTGCTGGCGCCAAGCCACTGGGTGATCTCACTCGTTTATCAGGAGGTCTCGCCGAGGGCTTTCACAGAACCGTTCTTCCAAAAGAGATCCGTGATTTTGTTGATGAGGTTGGCCTCGATTTAAGCAGCGGAGTTAAACAGGCTGGTCGCGAAGTAAGTGAATTGGGCAAAGGTCTCTTCGATAAAATGGCAAGGGAGTTTAATAAGGAGGGGCCTGAAAACAAGAGAAGTGAAAGCAGTGTAAATGGGGAAAGAGAAGACACTCCGTCGACAGCACCCGATAAGTTCGCCCCCGTTAGAGGGCAAAAAGCTAAAATTAATATCGAAACTGGAGAAGTTTGGGAGAAGGATCAGTTGCATAAAGATCACTGGGAAGTCTACAAAAATAAGAAAAAGTTTGAAAATGGTGAGAGAGAGCGTGATGTATGGGACGATGGACGTCCAAAAAGAAAGTTTTGAAGGAACGTAAATGACAACGATCAAAGAAGTAATTAAAGAACATGAAAAAGAACACCCTTTACTATCAGTCAAACCCCTAGAGGATGATTTGATTTTGATAGAGGGTGATAAGATGTCTTTGCTGTTTTTAAGTAAATTAATCCAAGCTGTCGCAGAATCTGATGACAAAATTCAAATCGGACCTCATTACGCTGGCAACCGTTATTTTCATGAATCCAGCCAATTTGGTCTTTATATCAACAGACAAGAAAGTACTATTCTCGATCTAAAATGAACAAAGCATTCATGTCATTTTCAAAATCCCAACACTTCCGTCTTCCCTCTAAGCTCCTCTGGCACCATGTGGACATAGCGCTCGGTGACCTGAATCGTGGAATGCCCTAAGATCTTTTTCAGATCATAGATCTTCCCTCCACCTGCTAGAAAATTGGAGGCAAAGGTATGTCTAAGATCATGAAACTTGATCTTAGGGTTGCCACATAGCTTGGTCAGTTTATCAAACTCTCTTTGTAAAACATCTACAGGCATCGCCGGTAGAACCTTATTATCTGCAACCCTCATCTCCCTCAACTTTCTAAAATTGCCCATCAACTTAAGGGAGATGGGGATGTAGCGGATCTTTCCACTTTTGGTATAAGACTTGTCTGCTTTCAACACTCTACAAAATGCCCTATCTACTGTAATCAACTTAGACTCTAGGTCCACCCTGTCCCACTTCAACGCCACCAACTCCCCACGACGCATGCCTGTGTATAAACCCAGCAAAGCTGGCCAAAAAGCTCTGGGCTTGCTCTCAAATTGCTCAAAGTAAGTTAGAAAGCGTTGAACCTCACTGACTGTCCAATATTGATACTTCTGCTCAGGGATTCTGTATTTACGTACCCTGACTACTGGGTTTTCTTTGACATAGCCCCAGCGAACACCATCGCTCAAAACTTTCCTAAACAAGCCTAAAGCGTCGTTACAGCTCTTCTCACAAAGACCTAGTCGATCGCGCAGCTCAAGCATCCAAAGTTCTATATCTCTCGTCTTGATATCTTCTATAGCGCTTTTGCCAAAGTAGGGAAGGATCTGATGCCTCATCATGCCTTCGTCCCGCCTTATTGAAGTTGGAGCTTTGTATGCGTTTGCATAGGTCACCAACCAATAACACATCAGATCTTCAATAGTCACTGGAGTCCACTCAGGTTTCATATCCTGCTCCTTTCTGTGCTTTTATGATCTGAGGATTTAGACAGATGACAGTTGAAGTCCCTCCAGGGACCTTCCTTTTATCGATACGCAACCAGTTACAACGCTCAAGGACGTCGCAAGCATCTTCAATCTGATCGCTTGTTTGTAGGAGAGGCCAATTCTTACGAGAGAGATCACGTAACTTCATTCCATCAATGAGACGACCTGATTTTATCCGTTCTGCCAAGATCTGTGCGGCGTTGATGTTCTGCTCTAAGAGAGGACCATAAAACTTCTTGGCATGAGACTTAAGCGTCGAACACCACCCTATTGCCTTTGAAACGGAGCTGTCGCTAACAGACGAACTACGGACGTCATCTAACAACTCTATGATCAGCGCTAATGATGGCAGGAGAGAACGATATTTTGAAAAGTGCCCCTTCAAAATAGGATGCAAACCTTTTGCCATATTTTCTTGCTCTAATTCACAACGCCATTGGTCTGCTAGCACTTGTGCCTTAGGTGAAAATCGATAGATCTGTGGGCTATCACTCGGTAGGCGTGCCAAACTATGAAGAGACTCCTCAAATACGGTCTTTGCTTCCCTATTGGGTTCACGATCGATGAACGTCCACTCCACCTTAGCCTCAGGCATGAAGGTCACTTGGAATCGCTCGATAAACCCATCGTTACCAGCATATTTTTCATAGGTTTGAAGGTGCTTTTTAAGCTTCGCTGGTTGGATACCCCCCAAAACAGAAAGACACAAGGGGTCCACATGAGTCGTTCCCCTTTCCACTCGGTCTACAGGGACAGAAAGAGAGTGCTCTTACCCGGGGAGATCTGCTCGGCATGCTGGGTAACCAGTAACCTGCATACAAGGTAAAACCAAGGTGCGGCTGAACGAGCAGAAGTCAGCAGAGGTTATAGTAGTCTCTACCTCGAGAATAGAGACGAAGGACCAAACATGTAGCCAAGGAAATCGAATTGTGACGAATGAATCTATGACAAAGAAAGCAGAAAACCTGAAGAAGGCCCATCTTGTGGAGGGTGTGGTGAATCCCACATCGAAACAAGAGGAGTCGAGCATAGAGTCTACGCAAGCGATAAGAGGACCTGACGCGAAGGATCCCACTATCTCCTTGATGGAAAGCATAGTGGAACGATCAAATTTGCTCAAAGCCTTGCAAAGGGTGGAGAACAACAAAGGAGCACCTGGTACGGATGGTATGACGACGACAGAACTTCGTAGTTACTGCCATAAACACTGGGTAGAAATTCGAAGTGGATTACTGGACAACACATACAAACCGTCACCTGTGAGGAGGGTAGAGATCCCGAAAGCGAACGGGGAAG
>JAGNWK010000094.1 GCA_017985985.1 Oligoflexales bacterium | reverse complement strand
TTTAGGGGCTTTAGGCAGGTTTTAAGATATCGAAGCAAAGCAGCATTCGCCTCTCCATCTCGAGGGGGAGCTGCGAGACGTATTTTTAAGCGTGGTGGATCTCCATGAAGCGCTGTTATTTCTGTCGTAGAAGCACCTGCCTGGATGAGAACCCGCAGGAGAACGCCATTGTTTTTTTGTTCTATCCAGGCTAGCACGCAGAACTAAATTTCAATCGGGATTGCGATGGAAGCAGATTGACCATCAACAGTAGCGGTGAAGCGAATCTCCCAACCACCTTTCATGGAGAAGATCATACCGTTTACGGTAAATACATTCTTTTCACTCAGATCTGGATGTATGGCGTCCAGTTTTAGTTCTTCCTGAAGCCCGTGCCCATGCTCGACCATCCAAGGTTTGAATTCTGTGATTTGAACTTTAGAAGCATTTTCTGTACCTTCTCCTTTATAAAAAGAAAGTTTAATCTCACAAGCCTTGCCAACAACCGGAGCTGAAAGCCAAACAAGTTTTACATTAAATGATTTGTTTGCTGAAACAGCTGACAAAGGTCTACCACCTCCTGGGATATTCAAAGACAATCCTGAACTGTTCTCGTTTGGGGTTTCCCTGGGAGAGGACTTGTTTTTTTCGTTTCCACTGCAGGCCACTAGGCTACAGCTCAAAAAAAGACAGAACACAAAACGAATGATTTGATAAAAACTGTTCCCAAAACTCTGTGTCAATCCTTGTCCAAACATGAGAACCCTCTTTTTCAGTTAAAAGGTCTAAAAACAACGAGAGCAACAATAATCATCATGAGAACTGTGGGAACTTCATTGATCATCTTAAGGACACCTACCGTTAAGGTGGGCTTCTTTGTCCCCTCGACTCGCGAAAGCCCCTTCCTCAGATGTCCCGCATAGAAAGTTATACAAGTCAGTAGGATGACGCACAAGAGCTTACCATGCAACCAGCCTTGCCGCATAAGGATCGGATGAATATGGAGAAGAGAAAGACCTGCTATCCATGCAAGGGCCATCGCTGGAACCGTGATAAACTGAAAAAGCTTTCTCTCCATAATAGATAGAAGAGCATGATTGTCTGAACTTTTTTCTCCATGCGACACATGATACACAAAAAGCCTGAAGAGATAGAGGAGGCCAGCCATCCAACTGATAATCGCTACAATATGAAGCCACTTTAAAAATTCATATGACATTTGATGTTCCTTTATTGGTTTTTTTGCTTTTGCTTTTGTATTTCTGGGGGAAGCAGCTGCTCACCCATTCGACTACACTCCAATCTGTCTAAGTATTCCGATTTCGTCATTGCGAGGAGCCGTAGGCGACGAAGCAATCTTGCCTTTACATGGAGATTGCTTCGCTCATAACGAGCTTCTGCGATGAACACTTAGACAGGTTGGCTCAGGGCAAAGGTTTCCCCCAGGCTTCTTCCTTGCATTTAGGGAGTACTTCCTAGTAAAAAATTAATGGCCCGTCCAGGGACGTAAATTTCTTTGAGAATGGTTTTTCCCTCACTGTATCTTTTCACAAAATTTTGCTCTCGAGCTAGCGCAAGAACTTCTTCCTTGCTAGCCTCTTTTAGGACTTCTAGGGTCCCCCTAGACTTACCGTCGATCATAATCGCAAGAGTGATCTTATCTTCTAAGGTAAGAGCTTCGTCATACGATGGCCAAGAGACATGAGAAAGGCCAAGATTATCGTGTGATTTTTCGTCTTGCGAGAGGACAGACCAGAGCTCTTCTGCAAGGTGTGGGGCATAGGGTGCGAGGAGAAGTAAGAAAGACTTTGCTTCTGTTCTTGCCATGCCCTTTTCTTTGTAAGCAGCATTTATAAATTCCATCATCGTTGAGAGGGCCGTATTGAAACGTAGGCCTTCCGTATCTTCTGTAACTTTTTTAATCGCTTTCGCTAGGACTTTTTTAAGGGATAATGAGCTTTCTGTCTTGGATACTTCTGAACTGGGGACCAGTCGAAGTTCCCCCTGCAGAGGGTTCCCTTCTTCTGAGTCCCGGACATAGAAGCGGAAAACACGATTCAAAAAGCGGTGAACCCCAGAAATTCCGTTTGTGTTCCAAGGTTTGATTTGCTCTAAAGGCCCAAGGAACATTTCGAAGAGTCGCAGGGAGTCTGCTCCCCACTGTTCGATGACGTCGTCTGGACGGACGATGTTTCCTCGACTTTTTGACATTTTTTCGTTGTTCTCGCCGAGGATTAAGCCTTGATGGAACAGTTTTTTAAATGGTTCCTTGCTCTTCACTAGCCCTATATCATAAAGCACTTTATGCCAAAATCTTGCATAGAGAAGATGTAGATTCGCATGCTCAGCTCCCCCGATATAAAGGTCGACTGGAAGCCAATGTTTCTCTTTTTCTAAGTCCCATGGTTCTTTATCGTTGTTAGGATCGAGATATCTCAAATAGTACCAGCAAGAGCCAGCCCACTGAGGCATGATGCTTGTCTCGCGTAAAAGTTTCTTTCCATCTCGTTCTATTTCAACCCAGTCTTTCAGTGTGGCAAGGGGGGAACTCAGGCTTCCTGACGGTTTAAACTCATTGAGATCTGGTAAGAGGACAGGTAATTCCTCTTCACTTAAAGGCACAATATTTCCATCTACGTCATGGGCAAGAGGAAAAGGTTCGCCCCAGTATCGCTGCCTAGAAAAAATCCAATCCCTTAACTTGTAGCTGGTGGTTCCTTCTCCTAGGTTTCTTTCTTGAAGCCAGGCGGTCATCCTTGCGCAAGCAGACTCTTTATTTAAGCCATTTAAAAAGTCTGAATGAATAAGAGTTCTATCGCCACTATAAGAATCAAGCTGCTCGTTTTCGTTCTCTTCACTTTGCAAAACTTTCAGAATGGGCAGTTTATGCTGTTTCGCAAAAACATGGTCGCGAGCATCGTGGGCTGGCACACCCATAACGGCACCCGTCCCATAATTCATCAAAACATAGTCTGCGATATAGATTGGTATCTTCTGACTCGTCACAGGATGTACTGCAAATGCCCCAGTGAAAAGTCCAGACTTTCCATCTGCTGTCGCTATCCGATCTCGTTCGGCTCGTTTGGCGGAGGTCTGGATATACGCCTCTACCTTATCTTTTTGTTCTGAACTTGCAATTTGAAGGGAGAGTGGATGCTCGGGGGCTAGTACGCAGAAGCTGACGCCAAACAAGGTGTCAACCCGCGTAGTAAAAACAGAGAAAGAAAGATCTTTGTGAAGCTTGGTGTTTTCTACTTGAAAACGGACCAGACAGCCTACGCTTTTTCCTATCCAGTGTTTTTGCATCTCTACAGTCGAAGCAGGCCAATCGAGATCGTCGAGGTCTTGTAGGAGCCTTTCTGCATATTCAGTGATCTTCAAGACCCACTGTTTAATGGTCCTTCGCTCAACCGGGTGTCCTCCGACCTCAGACAGTCCATCTTTGACTTCTTCATTTGCTAGAATCGTCCCCAATACTGGGCACCAGTTCACGGGAGCGTAAGTTTCGTGAGCTAGACCTCTCTCAAAAAGTTTAAGAAAAATCCATTGGGTCCACTTGAAATAGGCCGGATCCGTGGTGTTGACTTCACGTGACCAATCTGTGGAATATCCGATACTTAGAATTTGTCGCTTGTAGTTTGCGATGTTTTTTTGTACAGAGTCTCTCGGGTGAATGTTTGTCTTGATCGCATACTGCTCTGCGGGTAGGCCAAAGGCATCCCAGCCCATGGGGTGCAGGACGTTGTATCCTTGCATTCTTTTAAAGCGCGCTACGATATCTGTTGCCGTGTACCCTTCTACGTGCCCCACGTGCAGTCCTTCGCCAGATGGATAGGGGAACATGTCTAGCACATAGTATTTGGGTTTTTGGCTGGAATTTTCAGTCTTGAATGTGTTGTTCTCGAACCAGTGTTTTTGCCACTTTTTCTCAATGCTCTTAAAGTCGTAAGATGCCTGCTTGCTCATATGAATGATCCCAGGTTGGCTGTTTGCTTCTGTCGTCGTGGGTTTTATAGCACAGCGACTACTTAGCAACGACAAATAGATATTGTCAAGTCATGGGCATTTGTACTAAGCGTCGAAGCTTCGTTTCTTTTTCTCAATTGCTAAAAAGCAATACCCGCCCTTCGTTTTTAATTGAGTTCGTTTTTGTGGAGTGCAAATTCGATAGGATTTTTGACAAATTAAGCTGCGAGACGATTTATGAGGAATTCAGAAGATAAGATCAAAGAAAGCATCGGCGCCTGGCTTGTTGTTTTTAGTGGTGCCTTTTTTTATGGGTACCAATTTGTTCTCCGCGTATCCCCTAACGTGATGACTCAGGAGTTGATGTCTGCTTTTTCGATTGATGCGACTTATTTAGGGTTTTTCTCGTCTTGTTACTATATTTCTTATTGTGGCAGCATGATCCCGCTTGGTCTCCTCATGGATCGTTATGGCCCAAGGAGATTGTTCATCACAGGTAGTTTATTTTGTGCTCTCTCCTGTCTTCTCTTTTCTTTTTCGCAACACCCACAGATGGCTTGTGTAGCTCGGTTTATCATGGGGATTGGCGCTGCTAGTGGGTTCCTAGGGACACTGAAACTGGGCACGATGTGGCTTCCCGCGAAACGATTTGGTCGGGTGATTGCGTTAACGCTCGTACTTGGGACACTGGGGGCTGTCGTTGGAGGAACCCCACTTCGTTTTGCGATGAACTATTTTGGATGGCGTGCAGTTACCTTAGGCTTAGGCTTTATCGCCATGCTTATCTCGTTTATTTTTCTATTATTTGTTAAGGAAAAAAAGATAACACCTCAGCATACAGTCCCGGAGGAGGCATATCCCAAACTGTGGCCGAGTATGAAACTTGTTCTCAGTTCTGCCCAGGTTTGGAAAGTCGCCCTTTACGGTATGCTCATGTATTTGCCTATTGTGATCATGGGAGATTTGTGGGGGGTTTCCTTCCTTGAAAGATTTCTTAAGCATCAAGAAGGTGGCGAAATTCCCATCGGAGGGACAGAGGCTGCGAGTATCATATCGGCCATGTTCATCGGGATGTCGATAGGTTGCCCTTGTTTTGCTACTTTCTCTGATTTTATCAAAAGACGCAGGGGTCCCATCTTGTGGGGGACAGCACTTTGTCTCGTGTTCTATCTACCTATCCTCTACTCGCGAGATATGTCGACGACATCTATGTACATTCTTTTTTTCTTGGTCGGATTTTTCTACGGGGGTAAATCCCTAAGCTTTGCTTCGGTTGTTGAATATCTCCCTCTCTCGATAACAGGTCTGGCTTTGGGTTTTACCAATATGCTGGTCATGGTCAGCGGTATGATTGGTCTTCCCTGTGTTAGTTTTCTACTCGATCTAGGCAGTGATAAAAAGGCTATGGGCATCCCTCCGGAGTATAGTCTTGGCGATTTCCGCTTTGCCCTCAGTGTTATCCCTGTCTGCATTTTAGTAGCTTTGCTGCTGGGTCAAACCATCCGAGAAAGCTACCCCGATGGATCCCAAAGCTCATGAGTGGACAGAGAGTCAAGAGTCAAGTTGTTCCGTTGGTGGAACAAGAGGAAGGGCTAAAGATCAGTAAAGTGGAAGTAGGCCCTAGGCAGAAGGCTCCAGGCTATGGCCTCTACATTCACATCCCTTTCTGTTCGTTCATGTGTCACTACTGTGATTTTGCCAAGACAGCTCTCTGGGACAACGAACTTGTTTCTCGTTACTTGCAGACTCTTGTCCAGCATCTTCGAACTTACTTGGACCTTTACCCTGGTCAAGATCAGGCTCCTATCCTCTCAGTCTTTCTAGGTGGGGGGACTCCTGGACTCTTTTCTCGTGAATATGAAGAGCTTTTCAACACATTGCGCAGGTACACTGACCTCAATGGCTTAGAGATAACTCTCGAAGCGAATCCTGGAGATATAAGCGAGGAAAAACTCCAAGTGTGGAGAGAGCTCGGTATCAATAGACTTTCTGTCGGCATACAAAGTTTTCAAGCTGCTGGGTTACGGTATTTGACTAGGGATCATAGCCCTGAACTGATCCGAGAGAAGCTGGCTCTAGTGAAGAAGCACTTCGATAATTTTAGCCTAGATCTCATCTTTGGCTGGGGGGAGCAGACTCTAGAGCTGTGGCATCAAGATCTTTTAGAGACCATAGCTTGCGCTCCTAAGCACATAAGTTGCTACAAGCTCACCTACTCATCTACGACGACCCCACTGGGTCGAGCCTTCCATCGAGGAAAGATTCAAGAGCAAGAAGAAGAGCTCCTTTGCAGGTACTATGAAGCCGCACAAAAAGTGCTAGCAGGAGCAGGCTACCATCATGATGAAGTATCGAACTGGTCTAAGCCAGGCTTTGCCTCTCAACATAATCACCTGTATTGGCAAGATCAGTACTATATAGGACTGGGGCTTGGAGCTTGTGGCTATCTGCCCTCTTCTGAAAAGATAGGACAGCGCTACGAGTACACTCGCAGTTTCATACAATTTTTGGACAGTCCTCTCCTTCCCCCTCTCTTTGAAGGAAAATCTCTTCTTTTAAAAAAAGAAGAGAGAACAGACGAGTCATGGCTCATCGAGTATTTGAGTTCTGGTATTCGCTGTAAAGCGGGGGTTGATCTAGAGCGTATCCGAAAAAAGTTGAATCTGAGTTTTACCCCCCGGTCGACAGTGCTCTGGGGTCTGGAGCAAGGGCTTCTCGCTTCCGATGGGAAGAGGCTTACCCTCAGCTCGGAAGAATGGTTTAAGGAAGGAGCCTGGTCGCTGCTACTTTTGGAATGTTTTGCTTGAACTAGAGATTTCTATGTTCTTTGATTGGGAGCCGTAGGAACGAAGCAATTTTGTCTTTAGCATGGAGATTGCTTCGCTTCGCTCGCAATGACGATGTTCTATCATGCCGTCCAAGTATTTCGTCATTGCGAGGAGCCGTAGGCGACGAAGCAATCTTGTTTTTACACGGAGATTGCTTGGCTTCACTAACACGGAGATTGCTAGGCGACGAAGCAAGCTTGCCTTTACATGGAGTCGGCTCACAGTGACGGAGTTTCTATGGCTTTAGGGGACGAATTTGAGCTCATCCTGCATGCTGACAAGAGTTTTTGCCTACGAGGGGATTTGAGGAAAAATCCGGAATTAAGAGACTTAGCCTATCTCTTTACGGCAGGAAGTGCTAGGGGGCTCCTGGCCCTCATGGATCGCCCTTTCTTCTGCCAGAGTCATCCGTCTTTTCTCTATTGGTACGAATTTTCATCATACTTTTTAAGAGAAATCTGCTCTCTTCACGAAGCATCTGAACTCGACTCCCTACACCCAGCAGAAGATAAGATGTCTTATTTTCTGCTTCGTCTACCACCGACTCAGGGCTCGGAATATATAGATAGATCGCTACTTACTCAACTCTGGCATGAACTTATTCAGGAGATAAACTTTCACTTACAAAAACAGGACTTAAGATCCTTTATTGCCAGTCGTTTCCCTGATTGGGCCGAGGTGGGACGGCTTCATTTTCATCTAGCCGAGTTCCATGACGAGCATAAACCGTTTGTCTTTTTAGCAAGCTGTGCCACTCGAGTCAGTGATAAAGTTCGCTTACAACACGTTCCTCTCGGACAAGTGCTCAAAAATTCTCTCTCCAACTTGCAAGCAGAAGCATCTCAAGTCCATCTCTTCCATTTTTTGGCACCTATCCAAAAAGCATCTGAAAAAAATATTTTTATACGAGAGCTTCTTACAAGCAAAAAAATTTTCTCTCAGCTTTTTTTTACACATGAGGAAGCTTACCGCTTTTTGAACGCCATCTCGGCCTGTGAAGAGTCTGGCATCGTCGTCAAATTACCCAAGAACTGGCAGGGGAGAAAACCAAGTCGCGCAAAAATGTCTGTTGATTTTCAAGCAGACAAAAAAGAAAGTTTCGTTGGCTTTCACAATTTACTCCGTTTCCGAGTCGGAGTTTCTATCGATGGAACCAAGCTGTCTGAGGCAGATCTCCACACTATCCTAGCAGGCCCCCAAGGGCTCGTCCGCTTTCAGGGAAGATGGGTTGAAATCAATCAAGAAAAACTGCGAGAGCTCAAGGAGCACTGGGACCGCATTTCCAGTCTTAGAAAAGAAGGGCTCAGCATCGCAGAAGCTATGCGCTTCATCGCGGGAGCTGATTTTTCAAACAAAAAATTGAACCCACTTTCTGTCGAGAACAAAGAGTCCATCGACAATGAATGGTGTGAGTTTAGCTGCTCAGAAGAAATTCAGAGTCGATTGCAGCGACTGAAATCACCAGAACTGATTGAAGAGGAACTCCACCTCTCTTTACAAGATCTCTTACGAGCTAAATTGAGACCCTATCAATACGAGGGTGTGAAATGGCTTAACCTGATCTATAAACTGGGTATGGGAGCCTGCCTAGCTGACGACATGGGTCTTGGCAAAACAGTTCAAATGATATCGCTACTCCTTTTAGCAAAACAAGAAGATCCGAGCACCGCTAGCCTCCTGATTCTTCCTGCCTCATTATTAGGAAATTGGGAAGATGAACTGAGCAAATTTGCCCCCAGTCTCCGTATCCACACCCTTCATGGTTCACGTCTCAGCAAAGAGGAAATTGAAAATTATAATCTAGATAGCAGCAGCTCCGATGTTATCCTTACCAGCTATGGCTTGGTTTCTCGCCTTCCTTTTCTCAAAGCACACGTGTGGAACGTTCTGGTTCTCGATGAGGCTCAGGCGATTAAAAATCCATCGACAAAAGTATCCCAAGAGGTGAAGACTCTGAAAGCTCATTGCCGCTTTGCTCTCACAGGTACCCCCATCGAAAATTCTGTCAGTGATCTCTGGTCTATCTTTGACTTTGCTTGTCCATCTCTCCTTGGTCAGTTAAAAGATTTCAAGGATTTTTATACAGACATCAAAGAACAGAACTCTTATGAAGCTCTTCGTAAACTCATAGCTCCGTATCTCTTGCGACGTAAGAAAACAGATAAAAAAATTATAGATGATATCCCTGCCAAGATAGAGCTCAAGACCTTCTGTCTGCTCACTCAGGATCAAATTCAACTGTACAAAGAGACCGTTCAAGATTTAGAAAAAGATCTTAAAAGTGAGCAGGCTGGGATAAAAAGAAAAGGTCTCATTCTTAACTATTTGATGAAGTTCAAGCAGATCTGCAATCACCCGTCCCAAGCCCTTGGAGAACAGATTTATGAGTCTGAAAAGAGTGGCAAGTTTTATCGAATGCGAGAGATCTGTGAAACGATTATATCGAGAGGGGAGAAAGTTCTGATCTTCACTCAGTTCCGCGAATTAACAGATATTCTGCACAATTTTCTGGCCCGTCTTTTCGCCAGAGATGGTCTGGTCCTGCACGGAGGAACACCTGTTGCCAAACGCAAAGAACTGGTCGATACTTTTCAAAAAGCTCAGGGACCCCCTTTTTTTATTCTTTCGTTAAAAGCAGGGGGAACAGGTTTGAACCTGACGGAGGCGTCTCATGTCATACATTTTGATCGATGGTGGAACCCTGCTGTTGAAAATCAAGCGACCGATCGAGCTTTTCGTATTGGTCAAAAGAAGAAGGTGATCGTCCATAAATTTATATGCAGGGGAACTGTAGAAGAAAAAATTGATCTCATGATAGCTAGTAAAACCAATATTTCATCGGATTTAATCGAAGGGATAGACTCTGTCAAGTTAACGGAACTATCGGATCAAGATCTTCTTAATCTCCTTCGTTTAGATCTTCAGTCCAACTTGTTGTCGTAAGGTTGCAAGGAGGGGGTTAGGGGCAGGGCTAGCGCATCATAATTACAATAATTTCAATTAACTATAGAAAGACGCCATGTGATAATCGTCACCCAAAACTACCGGTGATGGGAGATGAGCATGGCACTAATAGATGCATTCGGCGACCTAGAAGACCCCCGACTTGAACGCACCAAGAAACATAGTCTTATCGATATTATAATGCTGACCATTTGTGCAACCATAGCTGGCGCAGAAGGCTGGGAT
>JAGNWK010000020.1 GCA_017985985.1 Oligoflexales bacterium | reverse complement strand
ATTGTGGTCTCGGGGTGTAGAGATTTAAGCGGCTAACTCAAATAACTACACCCTCCTCTAAAAACACATTTTTATCCATATTTTTCAGCATATTGCCCGCCATTCGACTTATGGGATGGTTCCTAGCGATATTGGTAGCACGACTTTTGATATGGTAGAAGAGGAACAGACTGATCCTTAGTCGTCGCAGACAACTCCTCAAGTTTTTAATTTCACGAGGAGCAAACCATTTCTATCTGATTTTTTTTCTAAGGAATGAAAATGAAACGTAATTTTTTAGCTATCATTCTAGTGGCTCATACTCTTTTTTCTGTACATGTATATGCAAATGAAGAGCCAAAATCAAAAAAAGAGACCAGTCGTGAAACACTCATTTCTTCTCTCTTCGCAAATGTAAAGCAGAGTGCCCCTTTGATAGCTTATGGGGTGCTCGGCGCGTTTTCTGGCGCCAACATGGCTCGCAAACCTGAGGAGCTCATACGGATACCTCACACCACTGCAGCCTTTCATTGGGTATGGACTCTCGGCCTTTTTGTGCTGACCACAACAGGTAAAGTGATGGAATGTGAGTCCAGTAGGGTCGGTGGTATTTTGGGTGAAACACTTATCAACGCAGGGTTCACCGGTATTATTTTTGCAACAGGCTACCTCACTTCTCTACCCGTAGCCCTTGGTGTAACGGCAGCTTTTGTAGGCGCCAAGGTCCTACATTCTGGCGACAACTCTCCGCTTGAACACCTGAAGCCTGCAGCAAGATAGTAGTGCTGGAGAAACTAACTCAGGCAAGTAGACTCAGAAACTGTCGTCTTGGGACCAGATATAAACAAGCATCTTGGTGAAAGTGACAAATGGAACTGAGGAAAATCCTGAGGAGAGTTGAGAAACATTCTCCTTGAGGTTTATAGCTGCGTATTTGAAAAGAAGAGAGGTCGACGAAACACGATCTAGGAAGCCTCGAGGACCATACAGCGAGGCCTTACCTAATACAAATCCCGTCGCAAATCCACCAAGAATTTGTGCAGTACTAACTCCTCCACCTCGAGGTGCCTCGCCTTCATCACTCTACGCCGATAAAGGAACTACCCAAAAAAGGACTAGCAAACTTAAGATCCTTACAAAACCCTGAGCATAGTTTAGTTTCAAGGGCCCCTCCATTTATTTTGATTTATATATCAATAATATCTGTATGTTACGCTGTTAGCAAGATTGATGAATGGGGTCAGCCCCCTTTTGGATGAATAGGGTCGACGCATTCATCCAAAAGGGGGCTGACCCCATTCATCAAAAGTTTGATTTTCTATCTTTAAAAATATAGTTTCAAAGTTCTCTCTCATCAGGAGGACTTATGACCACTAGGTTTTATGCTCTCGCCTTTATCCTCATCTCCCTATCCACAGCGATGCAGGCAAGTCCCTTCATTCCAGAAGACGTCCTGAGCAAAGAAGAAATTGAGGCTATTCTCACCGAGAAAAATTTCTTCCTACGAAAAGATCCAGGTCTCGAACAGGAAGAGAGCAGAACGACTTTCTACAAAAAATATGCCCAACCTTTTCTTAGAGAACGGTCTAAAGAGTATAGTCTGGCTGATGTTCTTAAAAAGGTCCTGAGCGACAGCATCCCCCTGAACTATAAAATGGAAGAGCTCTACCGGGCTAGACTTCAGCCCCAGGTCGCTTTGGGGCAGCTGATACCGAGCCTAGATGTTCAACTCCGCTTCGACCCAATAAGTTCAGCCAACAATCTGTTTGGTTTTTTGCTCCCTCAAAACTGGCTTGAATTAGCCAGTAGCCAAAAAGCCTATAAAGTCACACAGTTTCTCTTTTTGAAGTTGCTCTTGGATGAGAGCCTCAGTGCAGAACTTCTCTTCCTCAAAATTCACAAGATGATTCAAGAATTTGAGACAATAAGTTTCTACGCAACTCACCTAACTCTTTTTGCTCGCTCCCTTTCACCAAATCTTCCAGCCTACAGGACTATCCAAGGTCGCTTTGCGCTGCTTGAAACACAGATCGCCTCACGAAGACTTGAACTTCGTCTCCTCTTCAACCAACTGGCGATGAACATGTCCCTACTTATGGATGAGAGTGGGTCTTATGGTGTCGAGCAAATTAACATCAAAAGCTTGGAGCTCATTCCCGATCTCAAAAGTCAGTTTAGCAACTTTCAAACTCACTACCCTAAGAAACATGATTTTATAAAAAAAGCCCTGGAGAGATCGGTCGAGGTACGGGCTTTTCAAGAACTTTATCAGATCTCAAAACAAAAGGTTGGAGTCACGGCCTCTGCCGATATCCTGCAACAGACCGAAGGAGGCCTGAATCTTCATTTGGGATATGGGACATTACCCAAGGTGCTTATAGCGAGGTCCCAGAGTCGTAGTTCAGAACTCGATCTTCAACTCGAATCTCTAAAATTGATAGATTTTTGTCGCAGAGCTCATGACACCTTGCTCGAGAATATTCAAATTTATGAAGAGTCGGCACGCAGCCTTGCGCTCAATACCGAGGCTTTTAAAGCTGATCTCGAGGATACTATTGAAAGAGACACTCCGATCGACCCTTTTTTTCTCAACTCTTTTAATCAAATCCTAGAGACCCAGATTCAAAAAAATCAGTCCTGGCATGAGGCTATGATGGCCCTTGCCATCACACGCCGTCTGCTGGTTGTCGAAGAAAGCATGGTCTTGCAGTATCTGCCGGCAACCGAATTGATTCATGATGCTTTGAACACCTTTATCAAAACCTTTCAGTCAGACCTCAATCACGACACCTTGCTAGATGGCCTGCTCCGCACTATGCATAAAACGAGTGTTTTAAAAAAATTACTGGATGAAAGAACTTGGGAAAATAAGTCTGGTGAATTTCATACTTTTGATCAAGCGGAACTTGTTCGAGGGATAAAAAGAAACCTCCCCTACCTGCTTTATAGGGATTGGATTTTTTTTAAAAGCGCACAATTTTACAAAGCCCTCAGAGCTTACCTCAAGCAGGAGCAGATAGAACTTTCAAAATCACAGCAAGATCTTCTGAACAAGTTTTGCCTTGGCATTATTAAATCGGGGACTGTTTTCTCAAAACCAACTTTTTAGTTTGGAGTAGAAAAGCTAAGCCTCTGCACTCAACTCTTCGAGAACCTGAGCTCCTTCGTCGAGGAGTTCTTGCAAAACGAGTTCTCCTGACACGAGAACTCCTCCTCTTTTTTCTTCGAGAGATTCGAGTCGAATGGCATTATTGCAGATCATTTGAATCTCATCCCATATAAAGCCTAGTAGCAGTTCTTTTTTCCACCCTTCTGCATCTCTACCAAAACGTTGTTCATTGATAAAGCTCATGAAAACAATCTCTATCGCATCAAGCCCCTTGTATTCTGCAATAGCGATACGAAGATCTTCCCACTTCTTATCACTCAGAAAAGTCTGCCACTCAGCTCCATCTTCAAACTGTTTAAAGTATCGCAGAGCAAAGTCGCGCTGCTCTAAGTCCACTCCACAAAAAATATCGTATTCATTAAGGAAGGCACCATCACGTTCCAAAAAGTAACTGATAACTGCTAATCCATCTTCACTGATAGCATACTCCTCCTGTTCGTCAATGAAGACATATCCCACCTCTAAGAGCCATAAAAAAATGGGCTCTAGGGCTTCATACTCGGCAGGAAGAACGGCGAACGGCTCCTCCCCCTCTTCCGACTCTGTTTTCTGAGGAAATTGGAAATTCCCCTCTAACATCTCCTTGAGAAGATAGAGCCCTGCGTAGCGCATTTTTATATCGTCAGGAATCACAAAGCTAGATGACATGGATATCTCCCGACCTATGAAAGGTTAGGCCTGTCTTCAGGCATCTTAGAACTCATTGATCTCTTCTTTTATTTTAACTGATGTCAGGCACTCTGGGGAAAATCGGGAGATTTGGCAAGGAGGAGGGGCTAGGGCAATGTCATTCAGTTAAGGCAGGATACCCCTCGACTTCGCTCCAACCTGTCTAAGTATTACGATTTCGTCAGTGCGAGGAGCCGTAGGCGACGAAGCAATCTTGCCTTTATACCGAGATTGCTTCGCTCGCAATGACGAGGTTCTGCGATTTCGTCAGTGCGAGGAGCCGTAGGCGACGAAGCAATCTTGCCTTTATACCGAGATTGCTTCGCTCGCAATGACGAGGTTCTGCGATGAATACTTAGAACATTGGAGGAGAGGGGGAAACCTGCCCTGAGCTATGGGCGCTCCGCTGCTTCCCCCTGGTGCAGAGATCTAGAGTTCCACTGACTCTTTATTCTCCTTTGGTGCTTGGGGAGCTGTATGGGCATGGGCAACATGCTCTTGATGGGCCATAGCCACTACAGAACGAATACCATTCATGATACTTTTAGCAATTGTTGAAAGAACAACTGTGTTGACTACGTACTTCAAAGCCATAGATGTAGCCATAGTTCCGCCCGCAATCATCCTGGCGATACTAGGACTAAGACCTCTACCGACTCCTGCCTGGACATTGGCCCTGAAACCTAGATGTCCCTGAAGCACGTTCCCACCAGCAAGCCCAAAGGCGAGCAAATTGATCGGAGCATAAACCAGCCAAGTCAAAGCCTGATTGATTCTAAGAGCCACCAAAACTTTACCAACGGCAGCCATGGCTCCTACCTTAGGAACAACTTCCATGATTGAAGAAGCTAGAATAGGTAGAACTGTCGCGTTTTGGCGCACATAGTCTTCAAAGGAAAGGTTAGACCCGGTTTGATTCTTAAACTTTTGGTGATTCTCTCCCAGCGTTACTAACGCGCGAGCGACGACGTCACCTATAGAGTTGGCAGCAATCCCAGCCAGATCATCAGAAAATCCAAGCAATTTTCCACCAACAAAGAGAACAGGAAGCTTCAAAGCTGGTTTGGAAAATTGACTCCACACATGACTCCTGTCATAGGTAAAACCTGTCCCAGCTACCGGCGTTTCTCTATTTATTTTGACTAAGAGACTGATCAATCGAGCTGTATCTCGTTGGTAGGATTTAGAAGAGGGGTTATTGCTAGTGGGAAGCAGTCCAATCTCGGTGATTAAGACCTCTAAAGGAACGACGATACAGAGGTCGATGGCTAGTTCAGCGCGATTAGGAACGTTCCTGTAAACAAACTTACCAAAACGCTGAACCTGAGCTGCGATATATTCAGCAAGTTCGAAACTCTCTTCTTCATTGATGCCGAGCCCAGGACAAGCCACAACGTCAAGTTCGTCTTTAGTTTCATCACCTCCCACTTGAGTAGAGAGAGAAATCACATCCGCTTTAGTAACTTGATTTTCAGAAGGACCTGTACTCTCTTCTGACGACACCTCCATCTGATAAGCCGATGAACTAGATCCATGTTCAAATTCCATGCTTTCTTCTGCAAAAAGCTGCGGCATCCATGCAGCTTGCAGACTCATAGCGATACCTGCAAAAAAAACTAAACTAGCTTTTTTCTGTTTTCTCTCGGTACTCATGCAATCTCCTTGAGTGTAACTCATGATGATATTTCGGGTTCGCATGCGAACCTACGACAGCCTCAAAAAAAAGGAAATCAAAATATGATACTTTTCTAAATTTAAATATAACAACTTGATTTGCTGCAGCAATTTATGCCACAGGCAAGATGAAGTGGTATGGCTATTTTGCAGAGAAGAGCATTTGGAAGAAAAAATGCTATTTTATACCCAAAAAGCTTACAGACAAGGAAGAATGATTCTCACCTGAGTTCCGACATTCTCCTTACTACTTATCTCAATTTCTCCACCCTCCTGCTTGATGATCCGTTGACAAATAGAGAGACCTAATCCTGTACCCTCACCTTGTGGTTTGGTTGTGAAGAAGGTATCAAAAATATAAGGAAGATCTTCTTTCTTGATACCGGATCCTGTGTCCGTAATAGAGATGGTAGCTTTATTTGTTTCCTCAGTAAGCGAAATAGAAATCAACTTTTTGGCAGATTTTGCAACGGCATCTGCAGCGTTGATCAATACATTAATCAAGACTTGTTCCAGTTGATGCGGTCTGGCTCTAAGCATCGCGTCTAAGCCTTTTATCTGATTGCTAAGCTCTGCTCCACTATCCCTCAACTTCGTTTCAGACATAAGAAGGGCATCTTCTAGAACAGAACTCAGTAAAAAATCTTCGACCTTTTCGTCCTCTTCATGGACAAATCTTTGAAGATGACGAGTCAGTCTTTCTATACGCTGCTCTGCTTTCGCAATGGCTTTTTGACAATTCTGCAGTTGATAAAAATCTTTTTGGGTGAGAAACCAACCCATAGAATTATGATCGTCTCCCTTGATTAGATCCTGCTTTTTAATCTGCTTGCTAGCACCTCGCAGAGCATCATCACGCTTTACTAAGGCCTGCTGTGGGATGGCTTCTAAAAAACGATGAAAAAGATTGTTATAAGAAGAAACAATAGCGAGTGGATTGCGGATATCATGCATAATCCCACTGGCAAGCTCACCGATGGCTGCCAGCTTACCTTGCTGAACAATCTGTGAACGGAGTTTATTCATTTCCCTCATGTCACGGATGATGCTAAAGGTCTTTACAAATTTTCGATCTTTATCATAAAGAGAAAGAGACCTGATCTCAACGGGGATAATCGTGCCATCCTTTGTTTTAAGCCAGCTTTCAACCCGCTCCTTAAAGCCTGTCTTCTTAAGTTCAGCAAAACCCGCCTTCACCAAATCTTGAATCTCGTCTGCGTAGCATTCATAAACAAGCTTCCCAATCAACTCCTCATGGCTATAACCTAGCAGCTCAGTCGCCTTTTTATTGGTAAAAACGATACGACCTTCTGAATTGACGGAATGAATAATATCTGGAAAGTTTTGAAAAATATCTAAAAGGAGAGCCCCATCACCGACTATCAGACCGTCCGACAGTCTGAGTTTGTCTTGTGCTGGATCTTTCTTGTTTTTTTTCTTAGATACGTTCTTCTTTTCCATAAGACTCATATCGGAAACTTACAGAAATTATTGAGAAATCAACAAATATAACATATAGATGCGTTTTTTGACTCAGTCTATTTGGGATTTAAATGAGCCTGTTCCAAAAGAGCAGCAAAATTTTTAGGTAGCTGAGGAGCTGAAATCAAAATCTTTTTCTCAGCAGATGGACTTGGAAAAAATTCCACCGAATACGCGTGCAAAAACTGATGATTCAAGGTCAAGTTCAGCCAAGACTCTGGCAAAAAAAGAGGTACGTCACCATACTTCTTATCACCCAGCAAGGGCAGTTTTGAAACCTGCAGATGAACCCGAATTTGGTGACTCCTGCCAGTTTCTGGGTAACAAGCCAGAAGGGAAATCCTTTGTTTTAGATTCACAGAAAGCACTTCAAATTGTGTCCGAGAACTCTTTCCTCCCGCATGAACAACCCTGACAAGCCCTGCTTTATCAATATCTGACAGATAACACTCCACCGTCCAACGATCTTGCTCCGGGATCCCATAAACAAGCGCGTAGTAGCATTTCTTGACCTGTCTCTTCTTAAACTGCTCCATCACCCATTCTGTACTTTTTTGGTTTTTCGCACAGAGCAGGACTCCACTCGTTTCCTTATCCAGACGATGACAAACGAAGAGTTCGTCTGCTTTCCGATCAGAAGACTCTTTCAGATTTTTCCCATTCGTTAGCTCAAACTCCTTCAAGGCAGCTAAAACGGTTTGCGTACGATCGGAGCGTGTCGGGACCGAAACCATGTGGGGTGGTTTATTGACAGCTAAAATACCCTGCTCATCAAAGAGTATATCGCCAGGTTTGAAGGCTAGCCTCTCTGGGGCCACAAGGTCGGAGTCATTGGGGTCGTAGCGCATGAGCACCTCATCCCCAGTCGCCACCCTCTCAGAGGCAACATAAACTTTTCTCTCATTCAGAAAAATCCCACCCGCATCTAAGATTCTGCGTATTTTCCTCCGAGAAAGTTGAGGATAGAGAGAAAGGATAGCTTTATCGATGTTAAGCTTATCCTGCTGTCTGTTCACAAGTAATTTGGTCGTTTTCATTTTAAAAATCTATCGAGACAGGATGGTCCCTAGATTTGCATAGGAACCACTTGAGCTGCCAAGTTTGGGTGAATGATAACGAAATGGTTCTCTGGAATTTTTACCCAGTCTTCACCATTATCTGTCAGCCTCTCCGACACGATCATAGCTGACTGTTTATCTTTACCTTGATCAACCATCCGACAAGAGTTCCCCTCACACACATACTGCTTGCCTGCAGAGAAGTAGAGCGACGGGGCTTCCTCTTCCTTCAAAACCCCGGGAGAATAGACTATACAGCGAGTTCCCACAAGAAATTTACCATTCGTCACACAGGTATTTAAATAGGTGGGCTCTTGAATACCGAGCTGAGACTTCATAGCTGTTATGGTTCGGACACATACCTCCATAGCAGCCATAACTTCTGCCGGCCCTGCCGTATCCTGTTTAGGGAGAATCTGCTCCATAAACATACCAAAAAAATGCTCGCTATCAGTTTGCCCACGGAGCCAGTTAAATACACTATTCGATAATTGCTGCTGAACTTGCCGCTTGATAAAGGCAAACCCTTCTATTCCACCATTATGCATAAACATCCAGTTTCCAAATTGGAAAGGATGACAATTAGCCTCGCTGATATCACCCATACTAGCAGCCCGGACATGTGCAAAAAGACAATTGCTCTTGATGCGAGGGGACATACTTTTTAAGTTGCGGTTATTCCAAGCCGGAGTGGTTGAGACAAACACCGCTGGAGCTGGGTTTACTTCCTGGCTGTACCAGCCAATCCCGAATCCATCCCCATTGAGGGGCTCCTCCAGTTCCTGAGCATGATAACTCTGTTGGATAAGAGAATGTTTTGGCTTAAAGAGCAGATCATCCAGCAGTATCGGCGTACCTTTGTAAGCAATAAATCGACACATAGACACCCCCAGCTCTTCTTATCGGCAGTCTCGTCAAGTCCTGAAGACTATATGTACTCCACTAGTCCAGTGCCAACATGGTTATCCTCCCAATATGATAAAATGAAGCTAAGTTGCAAGTTCGTTTTCGTTTGACAATTTGAAATTGAGAACCTCTTTCAAATCTGCAGAGAACTTGGGATCAATTGCAGCTCTCGATTTCTTTCCTTTTTACTTCCTTAAGGAGAACTCTTGAAAAATATTTTATGGATCTGTTCAGCATTACTAGCTCTGGGTCTTCCCCAAACACTGCTTTCTTCTGACAAGATGAAAGACTCTGTAGAGGTGGAGGTGTCGCTATCTCCTGCTGGTTCATTTACCGTCACATCAGAGAATATCTCTGGGAAAGGGATCAAAAAGGGTGACACGATTTCAGCTGAAAAAATTGAAGTGCCTATTGATTCTTTAAAGACAGGGATAGATTTGAGAGATGAGCACCTCAGAAAAAAGCTTACAGCTAACAAAAAAATCAAATCGATTATAGCGACCCAGATTCTAGCTAAAAACAATAAAGGTACGGCTAAGATTAGTATTCTAGGTCATGAGAAACCGATAAGCTTTGAGTATCACGAACTGTTAGATGGGAATAAAAAACCTCTTAATCAAGCAACAGCTGAATTCAATCTTAGCCTTAAGGATTTTGAGATCAATGGCATCAGCTACATGGGTCTCGGAGTAGAGGACGAAGTTGTTTTGAAAGTGACAATCAGTTACTGATGCTACGCATGAGATCCGTCTTTATGTCGTTCCATACTATTAGGAACCATCCCACAAGAAAGATTTTTGTGAAATCTCAAATTTTACGAATGGGTCAGGTATGTTTGCTGTTTGTCTGTATTCAATGTGGACAGAGTTATAACTCTGATTCGCAAGACAAACAGCTAGCTGCACTCGAAGGCGGTTCTACCAACGCCACCATAAGTGCATCCACAAAAGCAAGCATAGCTATTCTTAAAACGAATTGCATGGCTTGTCATTCCAACTGGAGCTCTTACACGACTGATAAAAGCTGGTCTAGTTCTGAACTTGTTACGTCAGGAGATGCCAATAACAGCCAACTTATTTCTATTCTGATAAACAATGGTGGTTCGATGCCGAAAGATGGCGACGCTTTATCTCAAAGCGATTACGACACTCTCGTAAATTGGATTAACGGCATGCAGTGACTATAAACTTTTTGAAGTGGGCAGCTTGGCGATTCACAGACTTCTTTTAATGGTAAAAATTATGTTTAAAAACATAGGGAATATCTTCTTTTGGGTCTTTATTTCTTGCTTTGCCTTATCCAAAAATCTCCTGGCCTATCCTAATTTTATAAGCTATGGCTACCAGTCCTGTATGAGTTGCCACTACAATCCATTTGGGAATGGTCCTCTTACAGACTATGGGCGTGCAGTGGGAGCTTCTGCCATTTCAGATAAAATGTTTTTAGACGAACATGTATCTGATGAGAAGATTGCTGAAAGATCTGGTTTTTTTTTTCAAGCTCCATCGAATTCTTGGTTGAGACCTTCGTTTAATCTTCGTGATTTATATTTAGTGAGTGCTGTCGGAACGAGATCAAGCTCTTCTCGTCTTATCAGCATGGATCTTAGTGCCTCTCTAGTTATCCTTCCCCCTGATTTTTCACAATTGCTTATTGTTGGGCAGATGGCCCATGCATCAAAACCATACGGACAAGTCAATAACGATGAGGCCAGCTATCGGTCTAGGGAACATTACGTAGGATACAGGTTAAGCAAGGCAATAGGGTTATATGTTGGTTTAATGGATAAAGTCTTTGGTATTCGTATTCCTGATCATACCTCTTACAGCCGAACACTAACTCGTCATGGACAAAATGATCAGACTCATGGAGCCTTACTTCACTATGTCACTAAAACGTATGAACTTGGAGTCCAACCGTTTCTAGGGAATTTTGCTCAAGATGAAAACTTGAGACAAAAAGGCATCACCTCTTCTTTTAACTTCATAACTAGTAAGAAAAGTCGCGTAGGAGCTTCTCTTTTAAGCTCAAGCTCTCACTACAGGAAATTTCTAATGTATGCCATGCACTCTAGCATCGGATTTGAGGAAGGTAATAGCCTACTCATCGAGGGGGGAGGAGTCCGTCAAACTGTTATCTCAACTCAGCAAAGTACAAACTCAGTTTATGGAATGGCTCAAGGTCATTATCTTTTTCGACGAGGCCTTTTTGGGATCTGTAGTTTTGATTATTCCAGACCAGACACTTTTCTGGAAGTGGACCAAATTCGCATAGGTCCTGGTCTTCAATTTTTTCCGATACAACGGATTGAGCTTCTATTGTCCGCGTATAATACGACTATAAGTTCAAGTACGAATCAGAAAAATTATTGGGATCTATTAGCTCAATTTCACTTGTGGCTTTGATTTTGAGAAGAAGGAACCGTGATGAAAATAGTGATGTCAACTTTGTTGGCCCTTGGTCTTTCGATTGCTCTGCATCGATGCGGGAGCGCGCCGACCGAAAAGGTGGCTGCGCGATCTTCTTCGACAGACACTAATTCTGACTCCGGCACAGATACAGCAACAAATACCGATACATCCACGACAGGAGGTCAGGATAACACGGGCTCACAATCTTCAGGCTCTTCGGGTACAAGTTCTAGTCAAGTTTCTTTTACTGCTGTAAATACTATATTATCTAAAAACTGTGGCTCTTGTCACGGAAGTTCAGGAAGGCGACCTAGGTTTGTCGGTTCAGAATCAGCTACAGTTTCAGCAAAGAATGAGATCTATAATGCTGTAAATTCGGGAAGCATGCCTCCTAGTGGCGAGATGAGCAGTGGAGATACGCAAACCATCCTCAATTACTGCAACCAATAGAATAGCAGGAAGCATTCCACAAGTCGTTTAGCTGCGCTATTTTCGTCGCTGCGCCGCTCATTTACCAGCAAGTAAACTGCGCTGCTCGCTCCTCAATGCCTTGCTATACGACTTGTGGAATGCTTCCTAGATTTAAGGTCCCCATTCAGGGGATTCAGAGGAGTAGAGGCCGGTGTTAATCTTCCTTTGATCGGTACCATCCCTATTCATGAGATAGAGCTGTGCTGGGCCTTTGGAGTTGGAATCCCCAATACGATTTGACTGAAAGATAATCAACAGTCCGTTCTTTGAAAAAGAGGGACTCTCGTTGTCTCCCCTCTCAAGAGTCAATCGTTCAAGCTGCGTTCCATCCGAATTCATCAGAAAGAGATCAAACCGCCTAATTTCTTTATCCAAACCAGCGAAGGCAATCTTCTTGGAGTCAGGACTCCAAGTTGGCATCGTATTAAACCACCCGGCGTAAGTCAGACGTTTCTCTTCCCCCTGCAACTTAAGATCAGATGCTCCTCGGCTCCAAATGACTTCTTGGCGAAAAATATGTGGGTTTCCATATTGATCAGACACATAGGCCAACCACTTCCCATCTGGAGAAAAAGACGGGTCGACGAGATTGACACCGACATTCTGGAAGGGCTTTGTGGGGTAGGCATAGAGTAAACGCCTATTGCGTGAGTTCTGCAGACTCAGGACATAAAGCTGTGTCTCCTTCTTCTGCAGATCATACGCCGAATAGACAACAAACTGACCCTGAGGGGAAATATTACCCCCACTGTTGATAACGGGAAAACCAGACAGAAGATTCGTTCTGCCGGTCAGCAGGTCCTGTGAAAAAAGAAAATAACCTTTTTTATTTTCTAAGGCTGAAAATACAACCGTTTTACCACTTGGATCCCAGGTGGGGGACAAGTGAGAAGTGTCTCTCTTCGTCAGTTGTTTTAAGTTTTGTCCCAGTACATCACAAGTATACAGCTGCTTCGTAACAGACATCGAAGAGCGTCCAAGGAATACAATTTTAGACTGAAATATACCTGGACGCCCCGTATAGGCCAGCAGCAAGTCATCTAGATACTGCTTTTCAATTTCAAAAAGATTTTCTTTGGATATCGTGATGGTGTAGCTACGACTGAGAAGTAGCTTCAGCTGATTAAGATCAGCAGTCCTTATCTCTACGCGAACATGAGTATCCTGTTTCTCAAATTTGACAAGGGTCAGGGACTCTGCACCAAGGGCACGCCACGAGGCAACATCTACATCAGAAAAAGCAGGAATATGAATAGGCTGAGGAACATTAGGCTCCGCAACTTTTTTTTCAGAAGGCAGAGAAGCACTAGGACTCACCGCCATAGCAGGTAGCCCTGGAAGAGCACTAATGTTCAACAGATTAAAAAGACCGGTAAAACGGAATAAACTCTCAAAATCAGCCTTACCCTGCTGCGCAAAAGACAACCAAACCGCATCAGTCTCCTTACCTGCATCAAATTCAGGGAGGGCTACAGTCAGCTTTCGAAAAGACGGACTATCAATTTTCACCACAAAAGGCTCAGCAGCCTCCGCTGAAACAGCCAGGAGAGCACTGATCACAGATACTGGCCGGAGAGACCACCTAAACCAATAAAAAAAGAGTTTTGACTTTAAAATTTTAGCAAACATTAGTCCGACCTTCCTGGTTCGAAGGGAAAGAGAATAGGCTGACCTACCCAGTCCTGAGGCGGTGAAGGAAAGGGAGATGATCTTTCGATAGTTTTCAGCGCAAGACTATCAAAAACATCATCATGCGATGAGTCCTTCAAATTCATCCTCTCTATCTGGCCAGTATGATTCAGCACAACTTCGACACTCGCCCGAAGCCCCGAATTCCTATAATTGTAAATATCAGGCAGGCTATAATACTGAGAAACCCTCTTCTTCAAAACAGCAGAATAACCGGAGTCTGAGCCACTCAAATTAAAGCCATAATTAGCGAGTTTTTTCAGCTCTTCTTTCCTCTTTAGCAAAGTTTCACTCAGAGGGGACACGTCTTCCTTCGCCAGTTTTTTCTCTAGACGAGCCTTTTCTTTGAGAAGTCTATCGAGAGCCACCTTCTTTAAGTGCTCTTCTGTTCGGGTGAGAGCTTTCTCTACCTCCTCCTCTTTTTTCGGCTTGATCTCCTCAACCTGTTTTTTCTCTTCGGGTTTAGCCGCAGGTTCAGGCAGTGTGTCCGCCTTGTCCTCCTTCATGGGAATAATTTCTTTAGTAAGCTGAGGCAGCGTCTCCTGAGCAACTGCTAGCTCCTCGGCCTGTTTGGTATTTTTCAGACTGTCTGGCTTTGTTTGTGGCTCAGGTGGGGCATCTAAAAACTCTGCCTCAATAACCCATTCGGGGGGCTCACTCGTAGTGAAGACGGAGCAGCCGTGAAAAAAAGCGAAGAAAATATGGGCAAACACAGAAACCCAAATCAGCTTTTTAAGAAGCTGGCCCTCAAAATCATCATCCTCGAAAAGTCGATATGGAGTAGTTAGAGTTTTCATCAAAACTTTTGAACAACTTACAGTTTTTGTTGAGGGGCCGTGGTCAGCATGGCTATTTTTTGGACCCCTGCCAATTTGGCAGCACTCATAGCCTCTACAACTTTCTCATAACGGACATTGCGATCTGCTCGAATATAAATATCTTTGCTCTCCCTAAACTCATACATAGCCTTCAACCTCTCTGTGAGGCCTACCCCTGGTATTTTCATTTTTTCTACGTAGTAATTCCCACCTGCATCGATACTCAGGATGACCTGGGGATCCTGCTTCAACTCCCCCTTAGCCTGACTCGTTGGCAAGTTGATCTTGATACCCGTTATCGAAAGAGGAGCTGCCACCATAAAAATAATCAGTAGTACAAGCATGACATCGACCAGTGGAATCATATTGATTTCAGCGATCTCATCATGATGATCTGAGTCTTGATCATGGCGACGTGTAGAACCAAAAGCCATCACAGCCTCGAAGTTTGAAAGGGATCAGCGGGGGGTGGGTAGTTCTGATGTTGCCGATTCCGATCTGTAACCAGATATCGCTCCACTATGTTCAGAAAGTCCGCACCAAAACTATCAATATGGGATACCAGAGCCCTAATTTTGACGTGGGCTAGATTGTAAGCAACAACAGCTGGTATGGCAGCACCTAACCCAAAAGCAGTCGCAATCAAAGCCTCTGAAATGCCGGGGGCTACTGTTGCCAAACTGGTACTACCAGAACGAGCGATCCCCTCGAAGGCAGACATGATGCCCCAGACCGTCCCAAACAAACCAATAAAAGGACTCGCGGACGCGCAATTAGCAAGAAGCCAGAGAAATCTCTCCAGGCTTCTGCGCTCATTAGCCCTCGTCTTCTGCAAGGTACGGGTCAGGTTATCGAGAGCAGCCTCAATCGCAAGATTAAGCGCAAAAGCCGTGTCCTTCAGTTGGCTGCCCTTGATCAGCTCTGCGTAGCAATTCCGGAAGACTTCCTTCACGGGGCTGTAAGCAAAGTGACCCAAACTGGTATTGAGCTCATTTAAGGAACGACTTTCCCAAAAACTCCGCAGAAAAATCTGGCTGTTCTTCTCCATGCGGCGCAAGTAAATCCACTTGGCGATGATGACAGCCCAAGTGAGTACACTGAGCCCCAGCAAAAGCATCAGCACAGAAAAAACCACGGGGCCGGCGCTCAGACTGCGCTGAACAACGCTTGGTAACAGCGAAATGATCGAACTCGAATCAAACCCGAACATGCCTACCTCTGTTCTATAGGGACATACTTTTGAAGAGGGATCCCCGTATAAATCTGACGAGGACGTCCAATCCTGCCATCTCCCTGTAAATGCATCTCTCGCCATTGGGCAATCCAACCTGGGAGACGCCCGAGAGAAAACATCACTGTGAACATATTCTCTGGAATCCCTAGAGCCCTATACATGACCCCTGAGTAAAAATCCACGTTCGGGTAGAGTTTTCTTTCCACAAAGTAAGGATCCTTAAGAGCCTCCTCCTCCAAACGCTTCGCCAGGTCAAGAAGTATGTCTTTCTTTTTGAGTTTTGCCAGAATTTTATCACAGGCTCTCTTGATCACCCCCGCCCGAGGGTCATAATTCTTATAAACCCTATGGCCAAAGCCCATCAGTTTGAAAGAACTGTTCTTATCTTTGGCAGCTGCTATTGCTTTTTTAACATCACCGCCATTTTGCTCAATTTCCTGAAGCATCTCAACCACCGACTGGTTGGCCCCCCCATGTTTAGGCCCCCACAAGGCACAGATCCCAGCAGCGATCGAAGCAAAAAGATTGGCATCAGAGGAACCAACGAGGCGCACTGTCGATGTCGAACAATTCTGTTCATGATCTGCATGCAAGATCAGAAGCATATCCAAAGCGGCGACACTGTCTGGGTCTATATCATAGGGTTCTGAGGGAACAGCGAACATCATATAAAGAAAGTTTTCACAAAAACTCAAAGAATTTTTAGGATAAACAACAGGCTGCCCTATCGATTTTTTGTAAGAATAAGCTGCGATAGTCCTCATCTTGGACAGGACCCTAGGGAGCAGGTAGTCGACCTGATCTTCCTTATTAGGATCCAAGGCTTCTGGATAATAAGCCGAGAGAGAGCAGACCATAGACGAAAGGATAGCCATCGGATGCGATGTGGAAGGATAGCCATCATAAAAATGGAGCATATCCTCATGAATCAGAGAGTGATACCGAAGTCTATTGCTGAAGTTAGCAAGCTCCTCTTTATTGGGTAAAGCGCCATAAATCAGCAGGTAACTTGTCTCAACAAAGGAGGACTTCCCTGCGAGCTCTTCGATCGGGATGCCCCGATATCTCAAGATGCCATTTTCACCATCAATGTATGTGATTGCACTAGTACAGACGCCCGTATTGCTGTACCCAGAATCCAGCGTGATATAACCTGACTCATTGCGCAAGTTTTTAATATCGATGGCTTTCTCACCTTGAGTGCCAGCAATCACTGGTAGGCGGTAGGTTTTCCCTTCTAACTTGAGTTCAGCAAATTCGCTCACTTCCTTCATGACGTGGATGCTCCCCCTACTGAATTTTTAGTCAACTGTAGTTCACCCCTATAGTATACCTAAACGAACAAAGTTTGCGAACCTTACATCAGCAAATCATCAGTTCTCAATGAGGTGTAAGGAAAGAAGCAAGTACCGCAGTTCATACACTGTGTTCAGCGATGAACTCAGACGACAGCAACTTACATTTAGGCCACCAATGCACACAAAAAAACTGATCATCATCGACACTATGGCCATGGCTTTTCGTGGCTATCACGCTATGGGACCTCGGACTCTTACCACAGCCAAGGGATTCCCCACCTCTGTCCTTTATAGCAGTGCCCAGTTCCTGATTAAATTAATAGAAGATGAAAAACCCGACTATTTAGTCTTAGCTTCCGACCTTAAGGAAAAAACTTTCCGACATGACTTGTACAAAGAGTACAAAGCCAATCGTTCTGTAGCTCCAGACGATTTCATAGTACAGATCTCCGCCTTATATCGAATGCTGGAGACCTTTGGTTTCTTTATTTTAAGAAAACCTGGTTTTGAAGCAGACGACCTTATAGGTTCTATCGCCACTAAATACTCTGATGACAATTTGCACAGCGTCATCGTCTCTGGTGACAAGGACTTCATGCAGCTCTTGAATCCCAATATCTCGCTCTATTCACCAAAAAAGGGAGGAGAAGCTGTCATCATCGATGAGAACACCGTTCTTGAGCGTTTCCGATGTCAAAAGACGGAACAGCTGATCGACATCTTCGCCCTCACTGGAGACAGTTCCGACAATGTTCCTGGTGTCAAAGGCATCGGGGAAAAGGGGGCTGTCGATCTCATTTCTCGCTACCACAGCCTTGAGGGCCTATATGAAAATCTGGAAAAAATTGAGAGTCCCAGAACACAGAGTCTGCTCCTCGAACATAAGGAGCTCGCCTTTCTTTCAAAGAAGCTGGTGTCGATTCGAAAAGACCTAGAGATCGATCTCCCCCTGGCTCAGATGCAAGTTGATCCGGGACAAATTTATAGGAATCAGAAGCTCCTCGACTTCTTTGAAGAAATGGAATTCTACAGCCTGAAAGAACGTATTCAGAAAAAAAATGGTAAAAAAGGTAAGATGGAAGCTCTTCTGTTCAAAGAAATTCAAGAAACTCCAGAAGCTCAAGGAACTCCAGAAGCTCAAGGAACTCCAGAGACAGACCAGGTCATCAGCACTCGAGAAGCCCTGAAAGACTTATGCCTAAGGATAAGCTCAGCTGAGGGCTTCTCCTTTAAACTCCAGACCAAAGAGTTGAGCATAAAAGACAGCGTCATACTGGGAATGGGCCTCAGTCTTTTAAACCCACCTTCAACAGAAAAAGAGAACGCTGAAACCTCTTACTATCTACAAGTCTCAGAAACAGGACTCAGCCCTCAAGACTGCAGCGAGTACTTGAGGCCATTTTTCTTAGCATCTGAAAAAACTAAAATCACCCACGACCTAAAGTCTGAGCTTCACGCTCTCGCCAGCCTACACATTTACCCCTCAGACTTGATCTCTTACCATGATCTGATGCTGGCAGCCTTTCTCCTCGAACCGGATGAAGCCAGTTCACTCGAAAAAATCCGTTTTAAATATCTCGACTCCAAAGAAAACGCTTTGAATGCATCCGAACTGTCTTGTGAGAAAGCGACACTCTGCCTAAAGCTCTATAAACCTTTGATGAAACTTCTCAAGGATCATGCGCTCGAGACTTTGTATCGCGAGATAGAAATGCCCCTCGTTGCTATCTTAGCTAAGATGGAACAGACGGGTGTTCTAATCAACACTCAGTCTCTTCGAGAGCTCTCTGTAGAATTAAAGCAGCAAGAACTCAAACTCCAAGAGGAGATCTATCTCCTCGCAGGAGAAGAGTTCAATATCAATTCTCCCAAGCAGTTGCAGGTGATTCTTTTTGAAAAGATGAAGGTTCACGAACTGCTCGGTAAGGACAAAATCAAAAAAACAAAAACGGGACTTTCTACAGATGTCTCCGTACTGGAATCGCTGTCAGCTCACCCCGTCATCTCAAAAATCCTAGAATTCCGAACAGTGACCAAAATCCGGAACACTTACACCGACACCCTTCCCACTATGATTCACAGCAGGAGCTCACGACTGCACAGCTCCTTCCATCAGACGGGAGCAGCAACAGGTCGCCTCAGCTCTTCTCATCCCAACCTACAGAACATTCCCATTCGATCTGAAATAGGACGTAAAATCAGAGGAGCTTTTATTTGCCCAGATGGCTACACTTTGATTTCAGCAGACTATTCCCAGATAGAACTTCGGCTTCTTGCCCACATGTCCGGTGACGAAGTACTGAAATCAGCCTTCCTGGCTGGAAAAGATATCCACATGGCGACAGCAGCCATTGTTTTAGAAAAAACGATCGAAGAGGTCAGCCATGACGAACGCGAACAGGCGAAGGCTATCAACTATGGGCTCATTTACGGCATGGGTCCCCTGCGCCTCTCTAAGATCACAGGACTGTCCTTAGCGGAAGCTAAAAAATTCATAGAGAGATACTTTCAAAGTTTCCCTAAAATTCGTACTTTTCTCGACTCACTGATCGCAGCTGCAGAAACAGAGGGCTTCAGTTTGACCTTGTGTGGGCGAAAGCGTCCCATCCGCAGTATAAACTCAAAAAACAGCCTTGAACAAAGCAATGCTCGAGGGATGGCGATCAACTCGCCTATTCAAGGCAGTGCTGCCGATTTGATTAAAATCGCCATGATACAAATCCAAAAACGGATGGATACTGCAGAGTTCCAAGGCAAACTTCTCTTGCAAGTGCACGATGAATTGCTCTTTGAATGCCCAGAAGGAGAAACAAACCACCTGATGGCCCTTGTCAAAGAGTCGATGGAAGAGGCTATGCAACTTTCTGTACGATTAGTGACCGATGTCGGCTTTGGGAAAAACTGGTTGGAGGCTCATTGACTTATGCCAATAGAAGACAAGTCTTTCTTGAGTAAAAAAAGTTCGGATATGCCACCCTCACAAAAAGAACAGGAGGATGAAAAAAAATTTGTAGCTGGCGGAAAATCTATGGGCTTACTTGACCACCTGAATGAGCTGCGACAACGCCTCATCGTCTCATTGCTTGTGATCACCATCACCTGTTTGATCAGTTTCTTTTTTTCATCTTCTCTTATTCTATTTCTGAAAAACCCACTGATAAACGCCCTCCCCACTGAGTTGGAAGTTTTGCACTTCACCGGTCCCATGGAGGTATTTCTGGCAAGCCTGAGAGTCTCTTTTTTCTCTGGCTTGATTCTATCGAGTCCTGTTTGGTTTTATCAATTTTGGAAATTTTTAGAACCAGCTCTTTATGAGTCCGAGCGGAAATATATTCTGCCTTTTGTGATTGCATCCGTCCTGCTTTTTTTCCTGGGTATACTCTTCAGCTTTTATGTGATTATCCCCATGACCTTAAAGTTTTTGATTGAGCTTGGCTCTGAGATCGGTAAACCCATCATCACGGTCTCCGACTATCTCTCCCTGCTGACCGTGATGATCCTCGGCTTTGGCTTTGTCTTCGAAGCCCCTCTCCTCCTTGTCATGCTCTCCTCCCTTGGGCTCATGAGCGCAAAGGATCTCGCTCAATCCCGACGCTATGTTGTGATCATCATTCTCATTATTTCAGCAATTCTCACTCCACCTGATCCTCTTTCTCAGATTGGAATGTCTGTTCCCCTTTATATTATGTATGAGATCTCCATCGTGGTGATCCGTTTTCTAGAATCGAGAAAGCAAAAAACATCGTGAAAAAAAAGATTCTTCTTATTTATTTATGTGGATTGGCTTTGACAGACGCCAGAGGAGGCAGTGCTACTCCACCCCAGACGGCTCCTCTCAAACAGAACTTCTGGTCCATCAGCGCTTCCGGACTGCGCTATGTCCCCCAGAGTGAAGGGTCCTTGCTTGAAGGTTTTGGCGGCCAACTTTCACTCGGCTATGGCAAGATCTGGGAAAAGTCTCTTGCCATTTTATCGATGGACATGAAGCTTGGCCCCTATGGGGTCCATCATAAGGAGGCTAATTTAGACTTCGAAGGCCTAGGCCTAGAGTTTCTGTTTGCAAGCTCGCGTAAGCCTTTACGAACTGCGAGCATGTGCTATGGCTGGTTAACTGGTTTCGCCTACTCTTATCAGCGCGGAAAAAGCCTCGGCCCCTTCACTTTCCACTCGACCGAAAGTCATGCGGATAGTGATCTTGATAGACTAGACAGTCTCTCTACCACAGCCCAAGATGGCTCCATCATCTATGGCATTTTCCTCTCTCAGATTCTCACCGCTCGATCTGATTTAAAAACACCAGAAACCAGTAAGAGCCGCTTTGAGGGGGGTATGCTCTCTTTTGCCATCACTATCCCCATCAGCTCGAGCATCTCCTCCTCGTCTTTGCGTGTAAATGAAGGTGGTTTATCCTATAAAGAGCATACCCGCTCGGATCATCGCCATGATCTTCGCTTCCTTCTCACAGCCCGTCTTCTCTTGGGCTCCTAAGACAGGAGGGAGCAGAGAGCAAAGTTCAGCCAAATACAAATTGCATTTTCCGTGGAACAATCTTGACAAGGCTAGGACCATACAGTACAAACCAATTCTCGTCGTGAGAAGGTGATCGATTCAAATCGATTGAAAGTGAAATGGTTGGAAGAAATTCAAATCATTTTCACTCAAAAGTCGAGTGAAGATGATTCAGAGATCGGGCTCATAGCTCAGGCGGTAGAGCAGCACACTTTTAATGTGCGGGTCCCTGGTTCGAGTCCAGGTGGGCTCACCATTTTCTGATCTCTAGTTTTGCGACGAGACCTCAGCCTGACGAGGACCAACTTCTTAGGTGGTTTTTCAACAGGCTCTTCTTTTCTTTCTTTTATTGTCCCCATCGTCTAGCCCGGCCCAGGACACCGCCTTTTCACGGCGGCGACGGGGGTTCGAATCCCCCTGGGGACGCCAATTTCCTTCTTGTGCATGTCATATCACTAGCAATGTCATTCGGTTAGGTAGAAACCCTATAAGAACCTCGTCATTGCGAGTGCAGAACCTCGTCATTGCGAGCGCAGCGAAGCAATCTCGATGTAAAGACAAGATTGCTTCGTCGCCTCCGGCTCCTCGCAATGACCAAATCGGAATACTTAGAACGGCTCCTCGCAATGACGCAATCGGAATACTTAGACAGGTTGGAGCAAGGTACCATTTTATTTCTTAGTAAGCTTCACACTTCTCCTCTGTACCAATTCATCCTTGCTATTATAAGCAAAGAAAACAAGAGAACTCCCATCGACCAGAGAAAACTGAGAGCTTGCGTTGTTTACAAAAAAAGACGACCCATTCACCCCTGAACGAGACTCAAAGTTATTCAAAGCAGACGCACACAAACTCACAGCTGAACTGGCCGATTCACATACAATTACCTTTTTAATCTGGGAGCCCACGGCGCTTGTGATATCCCAGCCCCCATCCGTACTAGCTGGAGTGACAGCAAGAAAGATCTGTGGAGCTAGAAGGGTGCTATCTGTCACCAAACTGTCATATTCATCCGTCGCCGAAACAAGTCCCGCATAATGACTTAAGAAAGTTAAAGCGAGGTGGACAAACCGCTCGCTCAAGGCAAAGTTATGCGCTGTCGCGATGGTGTCCTTCGGCGTATGAAGCACCTGATTATAAAGAGTTGGATGCTCAAAAGGAAACACTGAAGCATAGCCACCTTGAAACCAGGCTTGATGATCTGAAGATCCCTCTGGGAGCGGGAGTTCTTCTAAATTTCCACCAAGATAGCTGATGAGCAAGTTCTTGGTCGACAAGGTGAGTTCAGGCGAAGTATTTGTCGTTAGAAGATAAATTTTTTGATCGTTAGCGATATGAGAAAAACTATTCATATCAAAATTCATCATAGCACCAACATTGATTTTAGCTGCTCGATACTGTCCCACCAGATCAAAACTACCAACAAGGCCAATTTCTTCGGCTGCATAAAAATGAAGCTCAACTCTTCTCTGAAAGGTAGCTTGAACATTAGCAAGCACCGACAACACCTCAATGAGGCTTGACACCCCACTGCCATTGTCATCAGCACCAGAAGCCGGCAGTGAAGGGTTGCTACCGATGATCGTATCCATGTGCGCACCGAGGACAATCACTGTTTTATCATCCACCGTTCCGGGTAAACTCACGACGAGATTGTTTTGCTGACTCAATTTATTAGAGAGGGGTACTTTTTTATAAGCAAGGCTAGGAAGATCCGATCCGACAGCGTCCTGAATCAATTGAATAATAAAGGCAGGAGTAGCAATTCCTTGCTCTGTCGTATGCCCGCGGGTGCCAAGAGCCACTAACTTTTCAATGTTTTCCTGAATTCTCGACTTATCCGAAAGAGCAAACAGTTCTTTCACCTTTGTTAAAGGAACCCTCTCCTTAAAAACTGGATTCACCGGAATCTTCGAAGACAGACCGAGTGAACTCTGTCCCGCCGACTCCCAAGACTGGGTCGAAATCAGCCAAGCGCCACCAGCCCAGTCTTCCGTTCCCACCCAATCTGAGGGAAAACCACCCTTTGTTTCAGGTTGAGATGTCTTTTCATTTTTTCCACAGTGCACTAAAATAGGAATTATAAGAAGCACTACAATATTCATATTTATTTTCATTTTAAACTTTCAGTTTAGGACTTTTGGTTTAGAGCATGGATCGTTTTATTATTTTTAATAGTTTATTATACCCCAATAGAAAACAAGTACAAAAAAATGAACAAAACATTTGCCGTTCTCATTTTCATAGGACTCACCACCCCCTCTTGCCGAGGAGTAGAAAAAAAAGAGGATAAGTCGCTCGAACTAAGCTCCGTAAAAGGAAATCACGAGCTGCCAGCAACACAAGCAACGGAGCACGAAAAGAAAAACGAATCTGTTCTCATCGTAGAACCTGTGAGTATCAAAAATAAATTTCAGAAAAACCTACAAGAACTCGACCTCGAACAAGAAAATCTCTATTTGATAGGAAGTGAAAATTTTGAAGGCCTTGATCTTTTAAGCATAAAAATAAAGGCAAAAGATGAATCTGATATCCCTTTGATTGAAAGTATCGACTACAGCGAATTTTTTCTTTGTAGACAAAATCAGACAGTGAGTCATTGCGAAAAAGAAAAATCTCTCGAAACATTCAGCTCTGCTCAACACCTTTATTTTTTACCGATCGAGCAAAGCGAAGTGCTTTTCATCCGGGCCTGTCTTCGTCCTTCTCCTACACAAACAGGATCCTGTTCAAAATGGTTAAAAAAACCAATCCCCGATTATTTAAAATCACAAAACATCAGTAAAGAAAAAATCGATATTTTAAAAAAAATATATCGCATTGAACATGCTCTTCTTAGCTCTTGCACTCAGTATAAGAACATTTCAGAAACTTATCTGAAAACTCCAGCAGCTCGAAACGAAAACTATGAAGTTATAGCTCAAAATATTCTGCTCCTAGGCGAAGATCATTGTCGCGGATTGTACGAGTCAGGGACAATACGCGACGTTACAGGCTTATTTCATTTTTTGGCGACGACGACAAAAACAGAAAGCGAAGCAAAAGAGTCTGAAGAGCATCCTTCAAGCAATATCTTCCACTCTTTTCCACCTTATCTTGTTCCTATTGCTCTTATTAGCTTCGGATCTATATCCATCCTTAAAACCATCTATGTAGCCTGTGAACATTGCCAATTAAAAAATCACTTAAGTACTCCCTACGGAACAGGACGAATGGCTCTTAGGGGAAGTCTTATGTTGTTTTTACTAACAGAAATGACGGTTGGCATCTTCCATCTTGTAGACACACTATCTGAAGAAGGTCACAACGAACCCTTTCCAATCATAACGACTTTAGTTCTCAGCTATATCGCGCTTGAAATGGGACTTAAAATTAAATCGTGGCACAGCGAAGACAAGCAAAAAGAAATCGAAACGAAAGTAAAAAAACTCCAAACAGAGATAGAACCATCTGTAGAAATAACTCGTAGCGTAAACTCAGAAAAAATCATCAAGGAAAATCCGTCAGCTTTACACATCAAGACAGCTCCTCATGGCACAGGTTTAAAACAACTAGAGCATGGCTTCCATAAATATGGAAAAATTATTGGCGGCATTTTTGGTGTCCTCGAAATCACAAACCTTTTGACAGACAACGCTGTGGACAGAGCTTTTTCTTTAAATGACGCCCATGCATCAGATCTCATTTTCAAAAATGAGATAGAAAAAATATACGAAGCTAATCAAAAATCTTGGATGGAATACGACGAAACGGTTGCGAGTCTTAGCTCTGTAAAATAATAACCATTTAAAGGGATTCGAGATGAAAGTTTGGAAAATTATTTTTGGGCTCTTATATTTTTCATCTGTCAGCCTTACAAATGAAACCATGGCTTTTGAAGGTTTTGAACACTGGTGGATAGGGGAAACGACCCTCCTCAAGTTCCCCGAAGACCATGAACAAGAAGGCCGTCTAGAAAATGCTTATGACCCCAACAAACTTCAATTCATCACAGAGCACTACCAGTTAGAAACGCCTAACTCACAATATTTAGTTTTGGGGGAGAAAGAACCCTACAAAATCAGTTTTGGAGATATGATCGCCATCTCTGGAGATTATTTTGCCTTAACTTACGACACCATTAGCAATGCTGTCAACCAAAGCAATTTGTTGATAGATGGTGAAGGCCACCCAACGCATGAAACCCGCTTCCGTCTAGCTTTCAGTACCTTTATCCCTCAAACAGACGCCAAGGATTTTGACTATTCTAGTCTTAAAGACTATTTAGAAGATTTTAATCCATATAGGGAACCTTCTAGTAAACTAAAAAATAACCAACGATATACATTTTGGCATCATAAAACAAAACAGCATCTTTCCGGTCTGCCATCCAATCCTTTTAACCCGCAAGTATCCGTGCCAAAACTTCGTAATTTTTTCTATAAAAGTTTAGATGTTACTTACAACTATGTAGTTCAGGATCCAAACCAACGCCCCTCAGCAACTCCTAGATTACCAGGAGTCCTGGGCAGAAAGGGCTTGGCAAGATTAGAAGATTCTTCATCTTCCCTCCAAGAAAGGCTCTCCGATCTTCACACAACATTAGTGAGATCCACTACTCTTAGGAAATTAGTAGATGAATTTTTTCTGTCTCCAATTTCTTATAAACCACGCGACATACTCCTATTAAATTTTGATCACTTTGGACAACAAGCTATAGAGGTCTATAAGACCGGCCATTCCTTGGCGCTCCATTTAGCAGGTCAAGCTTATGGAGAAAAATCTATGTCTAGAAAAATCCGACTTCTCAACTACGCCTATGCCATGGATGGATTTGCTTTGCATTTCTTGACTGATCTTTTTTCTAGTGGCCACATAAGAACCCCTAGACTCGAGCTCTATGAGAACGCATTCACACAGGTAACAGGAGGCATTGCCGCTACCTCTATGCACGATGAGGACAGTTACTACGGACTCAATGTCTCCAACAGTCGAGACTTAGCAGCAGGTCGGCCTTGCTGGAAAGCTTATGGGGATAAGGCCTATTTTAGCCCAAGAAATCATGAAAATCGATTTAGAATACGCCAAGCTACTCAAGCCTCCGTTGATGAAGTTTGGGATGCCTTTAACAACGTGGCACATAGACCCAAAGAGTATGATGCCCTAGATTACATCCCCACTCCTTGTGAAAAAAACTCAAGCCCCCTTTTTAAAATTGTCTATTCAAATGGTGGGAAGGCCCACGTACTCATGAGAGAAGATAAATTTAATATTCAAGCAAATGCTTACGACGATTTCAGCGCTACAGCACACCTACAAAGTTTCTGGATCACTCAAGACCAAAAATTCAATCCCTACGACTTCAGATCTGTGATCAATCAGATTAACCATGAGTCACCCCCAACCAGCTCCCTATTCAATATAAGTGCTCATTGTAAAAGAAAAACAATGCATAAAAGCCATCTTTCAGCACTAACGGCCCTTTTCATAAGCACAGAGAAATATCCTGTTCTTCCAATTCGTTACACAAAGAACGAAAAGATCCTGGTTGTTCCCGCCAGTGAATTCAATCACTTTTTAGATAATTGCGCAGACCTTAAATATGGTAGTTCTGAACCTGTTACGATCTACTTCGGAGTTCCTGAAATTCCAGGTCTGTTAGAAATCACTAAAATCTTTACCTACGATGATGAATTCGATGGAGGCCTACATGTGAATAATGATTTTCGCCTCATTGATGAACGTTTTAAAGACGAATCCTCCCGCCTTCAGTTTTACATTCTTCCAGAAATGTAGATCCTGAGTAAATCATCCAACTCTACAGGCCCCTGCGTAAGAACAAAATGTGCAGTGCCCCCCAGGGGAAGGGTGGAAATCTTTTTTCTGAACAAAATGTTGTTCTAACTTAGAATCCCAAACATGTACAAGATGACGAACCAGTTCTGAGAGGGAGGCTGTCCCTGTCCGAGCGAGGTCTCTGAGCTGTGACCAATCTCGAGCAGAATTTCCAACAGCTCGAGAATACCAAAGTCCAGAGAGAACACTGAAGTAACCCACTAAACCTTTTTCGAGATTTGGATCTGCAGAGTCTGTTTTCGATAGAAACCTTGAATAGGCCAACGCATAAAACAAAAGCTGTGGAGCTAAACCCTCTGACATATCCCTTACGCTATCCACAGCTTTTCTCTTGTAATCGGTCAAGATAAAGACCGAGCCAAAATCAATAACACTATCGATAAAACCCTGAAGCTGTATTTTCTCAGGCCACGAAGGAAGATCAAGTTCCACAGACAGACTCTCTAGCGACAGCTCCTGACCCTCCCGTAGAGGGGACCAGGCTAGGCCAGTGTTTGATGGCTCTAGAAATTTAACCCAGTGTTCAGCAAATCGAGGCCAGGAGAACATCATGAGGTGCTTGTAAAAGGGACTCCCTTTCATGGAAGATGCAGCTAAGGCTTCGGACAAAACCCCCAATCGCTTCGTGGCAAATTGCAAGGCCTCCTCTTCGTCCCGAAACTTCATAGATCGGGGCAAGGCTTTGATCTCGACACCTCTCTCGCACAGACCTGTATAAAAAGTCTCCATGACCTGGTGCAGCCACTGACCTTCAAAAATAGAGTCCGATTCGGACACAAGAAGTCGATTCCGAACTAAACCCATCTTGTGTAACAAGAATCGATAAGGACACTGTAAAAGATAGCTGAGAGAGGTAGCAGAAAACGACGACGCCATCTCTTTGGGGTCAGAAAGAAATTGGCCTCTTCTCAAATCTGGTAGCAGAGAAGATTCTAGACTCTGATCGAAATGTGAAGACAGCTCGTCCTTCTCTACTTTTTCAAAAACAGCCAAGGATCTGAGCAGAAGAGTCTCTATAAATCGAGACCTTGACTTGACCCCGGAATGAGTTTTCTTGGAATAGACTAAAATCAAAGTAGGAATAGTCTGGCACAAGACTTGAAACGTAATATCTTCTAAAGCTTCAAAGTACCTCCAGGAAGGAAGCCCTATATGCTTTTTTAAACTATCAGACACCAGGAGATCCTTAGGTAAGCCTCTGGGAAAAACTCCTTCTAGACAACCTAAAATAATCGCGGCTTCAAAGGGCAGATATCGAGCTTCCATAAGAGACAAGACTTGAACTTTATCAGATGAATCTTGATAAAAACAATTTTTAACTTTCAGTTTACGGATAGTTTTTTTAAAAAGTGAGAAAAACTCAAAGGGACTGAGATAAGAGTCCATGATGGAAGAAAGACTCGTCAGGTCCTTCTGACAAGACTTCAAGTCCTCAAAATCAGCTAAGAGCTCCTCCACTGAAAACGAGAGACAGAAATCATTCATTCTCTCTATCCATACAGATAGTTTGCTGGAAGCATGAAGGCATTTGAGCTTTGCATCGATCAAAGACAGAAGGGGAGTCCAGTCGTCAGACACCCGTTCTTCAAGGAGGTATTCCAGGGTAAAGGAGTTCTTTTGAATTTTTTCAGACATATCAAAACTAAGACGCTCTACCGATAAAAAACTGCCCTGAACCTCCTTTAAAAGATTCTGCCATAAAGGATGGGTGATCAAAACATAAAGACTATGCCCACAACTCTCTCTGCTTAAAATATAGTCACAGAGGTTGAGAAGAAAGCTACCCAGTCTTCCTTCCGAAAAAATCTTTGGCATCGAAAAATTAGCTTGAAGACCAGACTGCCTCAGAAATAACTTTAGGAATTTTGTATGCTTTTTTTCATCTGTAACTATGATCGCTAATTGCCCTGGTCTCAGACCTAAATGAAGGTATTTTTTAATTTCTTCGACAGCAAAGAAAGCCTCGTGCCAGGAGGATTCCAATTCGACGACCCTGGTATCAAAATGGGGAGCTCTTAATTTATGCATTTTTTCAAAGCGAACCTGGAGACCCACAGTTCGAATCAAATCAGCCAAGGGACTCACATCATAAAAGGAATGCAAAGGATCACTAACGTAGAATTTCACATGAGCAAAACTTGCGATGGTTCTAAAAAAATCAGCGATGGCTGGCTTAACACTCGTAAAACAAGCTATGTAAACTTCCTGTAAGTCCTGAAAGTTCTCTCTGTCGAGAAGAAGCGAACACTTCTCCCTCGTATCCAAAGATCGCGTTGTCAGTTGACGCTTTACTAGGATTTCATGAAAATCCTTATGCAGGGCTGAAAGCTCGCGAAATCTCTGTGCCAAAGCTTGGAGACCTTCTTCAGCTCGGTGGACATCGAAACTCATCCCTCTCAGTAGATCTTCGAAGACTTCTTCACCTAGCCCGGAATCAGAAAGCTGAGAAAACAGTTGCTGAATTTCATGAATATGACCTGCATGCAAATGTTTATAAGATTTTTTTCGGATGAGAAGAGAGAGCAGATCCTCACAAACTCTATCGTTTAAAACGAGTTTTGGACTTTCTAAAGAATCACTTTTAAAGGCCCTCTGACAAGATTTATCTAGAAAATCATCAAGACTAAGGACCGTGGGGGCAGGAATCCGCATCCGGACCATCTGCTCTTTAAAGGAATAAATCAAACTCTCTGTAGGAAGGACAACGAGAACACGAGAAGGAAAAGGATGCAAGGACAAGTCCTCGCACAGTCTCAAAAGTGGAGATTTCGTTTCATATGTATCTCTTAACTCAAACAAAAAGAACTCCCTTTCTAAAGAGGGCGTTCCCCCCTCTTTAGGATTCTCCCCCCTATCACCCACCGGTTCCCTATCTAAAGTGGGCGTTCCCCCCTCTTTAGGATTATCCTCCCTGGGGGTTGAAAAGATCAATCAAACAAAGACAATATATCTTCCTGAGTCATCTTAGAGGAGGACACCCCATCGTCTAGGATAGAACCAGCTAAATCTAGCTTCTTGCGCTGAAGCTCTATGATTTTTTCTTCCAAGGTATCTTTTGCAACAAGCCGGTAAAGCATCACCGGTTTCATCTGACCAATGCGATGAGCTCTATCACGAGCCTGAGCCTCGACCGCAGGATTCCACCAGGGGTCCATGATAAAAACATGGTCCGCACGAGTCAAATTAAGTCCGACACCAGCAGCCTTCAATGACAAAAGAAGGACATGAAACTTCCCTTCTTGAAAGTCGTCGACCACACCAGATCGATCTTGTGTCAATCCGTCAATTCGAGAAAAGGAAATCCCTGCCTTCTTAAGTTCCGGTTCCAAAAGATCGAGAAAAGACGTCCACTGAGAAAAGACGAGCGAGTAATGACCACCTTCCACACACTCTTTCAAAGAGTTCATCAGAAGATCAGTTTTAGAGGAGTCCCTACACTCTGTAGACAGAAGAGCACTGTGACAAGCAGCCTGTCTTAGTCTCAAGAGAAGTTCAAGGACTCTCATAAATTTTGCACCTTGACCCAGTTCTCTCTGAACTTCAGCTCTTGTGCTCAAGCGTAGACTTTCGTAAAGAGCTCGCTCAGATTCAGACAGCTCACAATAGAGAACAGCTTCCGTCATAGGAGGAAGTTCTGCAGCCACTTGTGCTTTAAGACGACGTAAAATAAAAGGTTGCAACTTTCTTTTCAATTGCAGGGACACCCGCTCATCTCGAGCAGCTATAGGCTTTACGTACCACTGTGAAAAATCTTTGCGACTAGCAAGGAGACCTCTATTCAAAAAGTGAAAAGAACTCCAAATATCTTCCAGATGATTTTCGAGGGGCGTACCTGTAAGAGCCAAGCGAAAGGAAGCCTGCAAACTGAAAACAGAACGTGCAACTATACTGTCTGGATTCTTGATGTTCTGGGCTTCGTCCAATACGATCGTATTCCATTTCTTAGCACTCAAAATTTCAAGATCCAATCGCAGAAGAGCATAACTCGTTATGATCAGATCCTTGCTTAAATCAAGTTTACGCTGAGCTCCATGATAAAGACAAAGGGAAAGCCCTGGTCTAAACTTTCGAATTTCCACCTCCCAGTTATAGATGACACTGGTAGGAGCAATAATCAAAGAGCCTGGTCCAAGGACACAGAGAGTTTGTAGGGTTTTTCCAAGGCCCATATCATCAGCCAGCATGGCCCCCACTCCACGACGCTTGGCTGACAAAAGCCATTGCACCCCCATTTTTTGATAGGGCCTGAGCTCAGCTCTCAGATCAGAGGGGAGTTCAGGCTCAGAACTTTCAAGTTGTTCTCTATCTTCTAAAAGTCCAAAAATTTTCTCTCTTAAGAAGGCGTCCTTCTTCAAAGACCCGGTCTCTTCCATAAGCTCTACCCAGCCTGGTGCCATCCAAGCTTGAACGAGACCCTCTTTTTTCTGAGAACTCAGTAGCGTTTTGAGCAGAGCAGCCATACGCTCCAAGTCTTTTCTGGGGAGGGGAGCCCAGGAGGCGTCCAAGAGTCTCACATAAGACTCACCTCGATCCCACGCTTCCAAAACAGCCTCTGCGGAGACTTTACGCTCAGAAGTCTCCGTTTCTTCTCCTTCCCTTCTCGACTCAAAGTTGACCTCAAATGTGTCCGAGGTTTCAGACTTCAAAACAGAGACCCGGCAGGAGAGCTTCCCCCTCGGAACAAAGTGGTGTTGAGCCTCTCCAAAAACTTGAGATCCCTCCCATCTCTTAATTTTTTCAAGAACAGAAAACGCCTGATCGATAGAAAAACTGCTCCTTTTCTCTAATTCCATACCCAAGTCAGACGAGAGTTTAAACTGCCACTGCTTTTCCGCATTCAAGTCCCTCACAGGCAGAACCCCTAGAACCAGGGGATTGAGAACAGCATCCTTGACAGAGGCTATAGCTGGATTGCCATAGACAATTCGAGGAGTGATCATAAGTTCGTAGCCTTGCTCCTCTGTCTCAAACCGGACAAGACAATCTTCTTTAGATGCTTTAGGTAATTGCTTCGAGAGAATTTCAACTGGGATTTTTTTCTCTAGAGAGGGTATGAACTCCGAGGCAAGTGCGATCATTTCCCTAGCCCCATAGTACTGACCGGAGGCAAGTATTTTGATATCATCCGAGCTTAGTCGATTGCTCTCAACAGGCCTTAAAGAGAATAATTTTTCTCCGTTAGGGGAGAGGCACAGAGCAAATCCATTTCGGAATAATTCTTTAATGCACGGATCCTGAATCCCTCGCATCTGAACCCCACCATGATGATCCTCCACTCGCACTATCGATCCGGTTGGTTTGGCTGAAACAAGAATCTTTTCTCCATCGAGCTGAATATCTTCTGCCTGTTCAAGAAGGGTTAAAATCTGTGTATTGAGACTCACTGGTAGCAACCCAGCGGGTAAATCTTTCAGATGTCTGTCTATCGTCAACTCTTCCCCAGAAGGCATAAGCCTTGGCCCTGGAACCCTGCCACTCGTAATGGCCTGGAGAGAACAGGCTAGAGGAATGCTTTGGTCTTGAAAAAGCAAGACCCTTTCTAGAGCGAGAGAGCCATTTTTCCTCTTAAAACGATAGGCGATCTTTGCGAGAGGATCTGCCGAACTTTGCAGTGGTATCCCATTGTCTACAGCCTGTTTCAGGGCTATCGCTGCGGACACGACATGCAGACAGGGGTCCCTCTCATCTCCACAGTTGCAAAACCAATCTTCTTCATGAAACCAGAGCGTTACTGTGCGACTGAGAACGGCCCCCTTCTCCAAAACTTTGATGGCTATTTTCTCTTGGTCTTGACTCAGCTCATAAAATTCACACCGCCGACCTAGATCAACGGCCTTGGACCAATCTTTAGGGTTACAAGTTTCTTTGATCGCTGTAAAAATGGCTTTCATCTGTAAGTTCTCAATAACGTGTGGGCTGCTGGACGCCGAGGAGCGAGGGTTGTCAGAACATGACTGACATGAAATCAAACAGTATAAAAATTATCTGCCAAAACAGAAAAGCTTATCACGAATACACCATCCTAGAAACTTTGCAAGCAGGGATTGCGTTAACAGGAACTGAGGTGAAGTCTATCCGAGAAGGCAAGATCAAGCTTGATGAAGGCTGGATTGACATCACCGAACATGAGGAAGCTATCCTCAGACAGGTTCATATCAATCCCTACCATCACGGCAATATCTATAATCATGCCGAGACGAGGGAGCGAAAGCTTCTTCTTAAAAAGAAAGAAATCCGCAGACTCGCTAATGCTGTCCACGCTAAAGGTATGAGCATCATCCCTCTTAAAGTCTTATTCATAGGATCTATGGTCAAAATTCAAATTGGACTCGCCAAAGGAAAAAAAGACTACGACAAAAGGGAAGATAGTAAGAAAAAAGATGCAGAACGGGATATCCAACGGGCCTTCCGACACTAGGCAACCATTCCTAGAGAGGGGGGAACGCCCTCTTTGTAGAAAAAAACCGCGGCTTTAAAAATCAAAATTCTGCCCCAATATTCAATTCAAACTTATATTTGGTGATAAGAGAGCTTGCTGACCTAGCTCGAACAAAACAAATGTTTTCATCTCGACAGCTCTGAGAAAGAGGCTCACGGATTGGCCAAGCGAGCGAAGCATTAAGAGATCCTAGAGGGGTCAAAAAACTCCCAGATAAACCCATCGATTGAAAATTCTTATAATAGACCAAACTAGGATCTCTCACAATTTCTGAAAAATCATATCCGAGATTATCTTCAAGAGAGTGAGAAATTTGTTCACTTTTCAACGAGGCAAAGCGTTTAGAAAATTTATCATATTCATCATTTGAAAAGAAAGTATTCCCGGAGTCAAGAAATAAGGCAGTAGCCACTTTTTCTGAAACACGGTGTCTCAATTCCATCTTAAGAACAAACCGTCGCGTTCCCCCTAAAGGAGCTTCTCTCCTGTAAGAAACTCCTCCGTCGTCTCCCTTTTCTTTCGTTAACACATAGGGACCCAGCTGCTCAGCAAACCCTCTGACTTTATCACTATCCCCAGCAAAAAGTCTAAGGGAAGAGGGCAGCATATCGGTATTGGAGGCATTCAAGTAGATCCCTTTTCTTCTCACATTTTCAAACGAAGTCAGTGAACATCCTATAGCAAATACAAGGGGATCCATAATCTTGTAATAAGAACTATAGGAGAGACTCCATTTTAAATATTGGAATTCACTGAAAAGCTCATAACGAGCCCAGCTGAGTTCAGAATTTAAAAAATAGCCAGAACTTGGCCATGACAAGTCATTTCTTCGATCAAATTTATAGAATGCTCCTATGCTCCCAACCCTTGTTCTACCGGTTGTTATGAAGCTGAGTTCCTGAGTCTTTGAACCAACATCGCTATCATATGTCAAACGATAGAAGGGGACTAAACCATCCCAGGCTGTACCAAAAGAAGAGAGCAAAGAAAGTTCTACAGAGTTACTAAACTTCCAAAGATCACCTGCTGTTGCCTTATGAGAAAGAGATATGTTCGCATTGATGGGCAAATCGAAGATGTAGGGTTCTACGTACCCAACAGCAATTTTTCTACCTAATAAAGTACCCGCTTTCCTATCCTCTCGATCGTAGATTGATTTTTGCTGCCTCTCTTCACTCATGGCGGCTCGTAAACTAATCTGCCTGGCTTCACCTCTCAGGTTAAAATAAGATAGCTCTGCCACATATTGAACACCACGAGTCAGTTCAAACCCAGGACCAAATTTAACTCTCCCTGCATCACCTTCCTGTAACAGAATTTCGACATCAATCTCATGTCTGCCAAAAAAAGTCTGAGCTGGAGAAGTTATAAATTGGACAGACTTAAATATTCCAAGGCGCATCAAGGCTGATTGGCTTCTCGTCATTTTATCGGGGTCATAAATCGAACCAGACGTGAAAAGAAGTTCCCTAGTGACAACTTTAGACTTCGTCCCTAATAGGCCCTTTAATGTAATTGTACCGAAGTAAACCACTTCCCCCTCTTCGATCTCAAAGATCAAAGAAGCCTCCACTTGATTACCATTGATGTTCGAGTGCATCTTCGGCGTAATTTTCATATCCATATAGCCATTTTTTGAATAGAAAGACCGGATCTGATCCTCCCACTCAACAAGATGAGATCTTTTCAAGGGCGTGTTGTTGTGCAAATCAATAATTTTGAGAAGTTCATCCTTATATCGATGTGCTCCAACTATTTCGAGTCCCTTAAAGATCCTCTGTGATTTCTCTTGAATGGAAATCAAGACGGTACCCATCTTCTTCGCTTGACTAAAAGAAACTTTTGGCTGAGCAACCTTTATATCCCAAAAACCATGGCCATAATAAAAATTCTCAATTTTTTGAACAATTTTATCCTCATCGAGCTCCATCCAACGCGATAAGCTCCAAGGAATTTCAAGATCAGCACCTTTTTTAATTTCATCCTCAGTAAAAAAAGCATTCCCCTCAATTTGCAAATCCCAAAATGAGTAGAGGGGACCAAGACTAAGATAAAATATCTGATGGGTCACTCTCTTTGTCTCTTTTTGATACGGCCCAAAAAGTCTCACATCTTGGTAGCCCTGATTTTTATAGTAGGTAATAACCTCTGAGCGAATCAAATCAGGACTCATATGACTTAATTTTGTCAATTTGATTTCTTGGAAAACTTTAAGTGTTAGGTTCTCGAGAGTCTCTTTATCTAATATTTCACAGCTCGTTTTTTTCCCAATCAATCCAATTATTTTCAGACTCATTTTATTGTCTTCGATAATTGTCTCTCCTTTGTCAAGAGCAAGCTGCACATCTTGAAAGCCGTCAAATCTCATTCTTGACTCAAGATCCTCGAGTCTCGAGGTGATGTCTTTTAAATCACAAGGATCTCCTATAACAACCGGCCATTCAAAATCCGATGGCATCTCAAAAGGTGTTTGTAAGTGATTCACAACACACATTTCACCTTCATCTAACTCAAAGGAAAGAGCGACACCTTTATCTTGATCAGTCGCTATCATCTGAAATTTAACCTGTGGAAAACCACTACTCGAGAAAATGTTTTTAATCTCTTCTCCTACTTTTTCTCGCAACTGGGCAGAGTCCGGTTTACCCAGATACTTAGACTTGATAGCTTCTTTGGGCTTATCAAAATCTTGTGTTTTATTTTTAATATCGATATGTAAAATTATTTTCGCAGGAATAGCGTCAATAACCCATCTTTCTTCTTTAAAAATAGGCTTCACAGAAGAATAAAAGCCGACTTTTCCGATGGCTTCTAAAAGTTGATTTAAATGCTCTTGATTTTTAAGATCAGGGTATCTCCTCTGCAAAACTAAAGTATTTTCCAGATCTAAAACTGATTTATTTGAAAACTCCCAAGGATGGGCTATGATGGATGATGAAAAAAAAATCATCATCAAAAGAAAAAAAATAAACTTATTCGAAGGAAAATTGGAATCGGAAATGGACATCGCGCTGATCCTTAGGCTCCCCCGCTTCCCCCTGCAAGATATCCGAGGAATTTTGAGAGGAAGCATTTCCAGAAAGATAGAGCCCCTCATTAAGAGGAACCTCCACTGAAAATTCTGTTTTATTTGGAGTTTTTCTTACGCTCGCTTCTACAAAATCTGTAACTTTAATAGGAAAATTAACTTGGGGAACCACACTACCCTTATCATCCACTGTTGAATTTACATATGGTGTTATAAACGTTTGACCTGTAATTTCATTGAGTTTATCAAAAGGGATCTGACTTGCATAGACATTGATAGCTGCGGCAACCCCTACCCCCCTCGTTTGATCTACAGTTCTATCACCTGACGGCAACTTCCCTGTGGAAAGAAGAATCAGTGAATCGAGTTGTGAAATCGCTGTTCCATCTTCTTTGGTAGGTGGATTAACAGCAATATTGATCAGAGGATGAGAGGATGAGCCAACGATAGAAGCCGTCAAATCATAGGGGGCAATCTCCGCACTCGCCAGCATATCCAAATCAGGTGTATTTCTTGGTTCATCTCGAAAGAGGAACTCTCCTCTTAAAAGTTTAAATTCTCTCTTATACTTAAACTTCCCTTCATTCACAGAAATTTTCCCTAAAATTTTGGGGCTAGATTGAAGACCTCCAACATTTAAATCACAAGATATTTTAAAGTTGAAATCTGGATTTTCCAGAACAATACTCTTATCTGCCTTAACATTCACATTAAAAATAATATATTTTTTCTGATTGATATCATCAGTATATTGAGCTGATTGAGTACGGAAATAGTCCAGTAGATTTGAGGACAGAACAAGCCTACTGGTCGACTTGGCCCTAAGAATCTGGACATCTCCCACTAATTTAAAGGGTAGTGATGATCCTTCCAGTTTTAAATGACCACTCAGCGAAGTCTCTATATTCTTCAAATAAGGCACAGGATAATCAACTGCAAATTCATCAAAGTCGATATGAATTCCATCTTCATCACTCTCTTGACTTCTCTCCTTATAAAAATAATCCCCGTAGATCCGAACCAAACCTCTACCCTTTTTAGCACTTAAGTTATGAATCATAATCTTTTCACTGGACAATTCAATATCCGCTTCAAGATCACGGAAAACTGAACCCAATTTTGGAATATGAAAGAAGTTGTCACCTTCTCCCTGAGAAATTCTACCTGACATAAAAAAATCATTCCCATCCGCATCAAAACGACCATCAAATTTCAAACTGCCAGTGACATTTTCTATGATAGGGAAAAGTTTGTTCATCAATAGTAGATTCGTCTGCGTCTGAATGCTTATTGAGATCTTATCAAAAGAGGATCGGTTATCAACGAAGCCAAGCCGAATCTCTGTATCATCTCCGGCTAAGACAAATGGCTTATTGTTCTGAAAATAGATATTATTTTCTGAAAACAGAACAGAAACAGGACCTTCCTTATTTTTGATATGAAATCTCCTTGAAAACCCACGTCCAATATCATGGACATACTGTCCAATGAGTTCTTGAATGTTCAATTCCCCTTTCACACCTTTTAGATCACGCAAATTACCACTAAACCTTGCTTCTGAAGTCGCATAAATAAAATTTCTTGCATCCTTTCGAAAGAACGCTGGCGTAAAAAACCTTAGATCAAATTCTTTAAATTTAAAATACCCATCAAAAGGAAAGTCATCTAAAAAAGAAACCTTCAACCGGGATTGAAAACCACGCCCCCCTTGATCTAACAACGTATCCATACCAGCAGGAGAGATGAATGAACGCACCTTTAACCCGCCACTAACCAGTTCTTGCTTAAAAAGAACCTGACTGAGCTCTAAATTCGTAAACCCTCGAAAATCCTTAAAACTCCCCTTGATTTGCCCATCAATTTGAGCT
>JAGNWK010000093.1:2376-9969 GCA_017985985.1 Oligoflexales bacterium | reverse complement strand
TGTTATCTCTGAGAGACGAATTTCTAGCTTGATAATCGACATGGGGACCAACATACTTTTGCTCTCTTTCTTCGGCAAGAAGAAAATCTCGCCAAATCATGAGACACTAAAATTTAGACGGTCCCCCCTACCTACTGCTGTGTAGGTTTAGATATCAACGCTAATCATGTCAGTTCTGTGGACTCAGGGAACTGGGCTAGTCTAGTTGATAATGACTTTTTGAAAGTCTTTAAACTTATAATCAGAAAGTCTGAGTCCAGCATACTCAAAACACAGGAACTATTTAAGGATCAAAATATGTACGCCAAATTCTCAATCTCATTATTCGTTCTTTTATTCATGAGCCTAAATTCCTGCAAAATAAAAGCAAAACGCACTGAATTCCAAACCCAGAAAGCATCTCAACTCCAAGCCTCTGCGCCACAAGTAGCTCAAATAGATCCCGTAAAAGAACTGGACGAGGAGGAGCTTCTAAAACACATCATGGAGAAGGGAATTTTCCTTGTTCTTGACGAGAATGATAAAGAAGGAGAAGGGCTTGGTCTTGTAAATTACAAGTATTCACAAAGCGCTAAAAAAACGAAAGGGAAAATCCATGGTGTTGAAGTTAAATATGCGCAAATAAAAATTGAAGAAGATGATCCAACAGTAAAACCTAAAAAGGAAGCAACCAAGCCTGAAGAAGATAGCCCAGATCCAACAATACAATCAAAAATCGACTCTCAAGAAATAAAACTAGGGAGTAATCTCCAGGTTGTTCAAATTACACCCAGTAATCTTAATCACTTACTTCAAAATGGACATATCGAAGAAGAAACTTATTTTCTTATGAATCCAGGTAAAATTCCCGATTATCGCGAATCTTATCAAATTGATACAATGGACATAAGAAAAGCAGATTTAAAAAAAGGAAGTACTGGTTTTTTTAGAGAGATTATGCTTTCAGGAGATAGGGTGCTTGTTCGAATTAGTCCCAGAATGTTTTCATTTGAGGTCCCAGGGCCAATAGGGCGTTCGCTCACTAAAAAATTTAACCCTTCCCCAGAAGAAATTCTGAAATCTTTAGATGATTTTCCAGATAAACCAAGTTTTTTGGTGAACTTAGATCCAAAAATCGCCAAGCTTTTAGAGGCAGATGAAGCTTTTAAAGCAAAGTTTACTATAGTTTCTCGCGGAGAGGGTAAGTTTACCATCACACGCAAACTAGATGACCGCCAGGTTTCAAAACTCCTATCGGAGCTGCAAGAAGCAAAGGCAGAATATGCAAAGTATGAAGAAGGGATGAAAAAATATACAACACAACAGTTTAAAGAATGGGCTGCTGAAGCGCTAGAATATTTGGGTTATAAAGTAAAGGACCTAGAGGAATCCCTGAAAATCCTAGGGATAAGGCCTGAAACTGCAGCTGTTCCAATTAAACCTGCCGTAAAAAAATATGTAACAGAAAATCAAATCGAATTTTCTCCAGTAGGGGCAACACGGCCGGAAGGTGCTGTACTTATCCCAGCCCATCTTGCTTCGCGAATGGGTCTCGGCAATCAAGATATGTACGCAGTGATGAAACAGCCAGATAGCGAAATGAAAGCAAAATTAGAACGTGTAGCAGCGACCTTAAAAGAGTGGGAATCAGGTAGATCAGCTTCTCAACGTGCTTTAGCAGCTCGATTTCTAAAACCTTCGTCGATGAATAAGGCTGATGATTTTGAAAAGTTTATAAGTTTCAATCAACTAGAGAAGCTAGTGGATAGTCGACGTCTACAATCTTATCTTCAAGACTTTCTAGCTAGCCAAGCCTCTGACCGTACTTTGCAAATCCCTCTACATCGTTATTGGGCCCTAGATAGTATTTTAGAAGCTCAAAAATTAGAAGGTCAAAAAATTATAACTGAATTGCATGCAGTCCTTGATGTGGAAACCATTCAATGGGGCCTTAAAACTAATTTAGACCCTGAGATCATTAAGCAGCTCTCAGAACTTGGCAATGATCAACAAGCTAGATACAGCATTCGTAGAGAACTTGCTAATTTAGCAGCTAAATCTAAGCTAGATCTGGACTCTCTGCAGACTTTTCTCAAATGTTTAAATGGCATCCCAAATGAGTCAGAACTTGCGAAAGCACGAGCTGTTGCTATACAATTTAGAGTTGGTGGCTTGGAGGTCCTTGCCCCAGAAACTATAGCTCTATTACAAAGCAAAAATCTTTGGGGTGATAGCTACGGTGTAAAGCAGGAACAAGGAAAAGCAGGCAGATAAAGTCTCTCGCCTGCTTTGCAACCAATTCAACAAAGACAGGCTCCATGCTCTGTAGTACTCTCAGGAACTTAAACTGGATGATTCCTGCGTTAGTCTCTAGCATGTGAGGCCTTGACCAATGAAACGAGCCTGGCAGATTCTTTATCTCGCCCTTTGGTTTTCTTCCCAAAAAAAAATCTTCTCGACACAAAGCTTCCTCTTCGGTCTTTTCATCTTTTCGATGACAGCAATGGGGGCGGAGCATCTTCTCTACCCAGGTCTTGTGCTACCTCTCGAAACGGTCGAGATCAGTTCCGAAAGCGATGGCTTTATCGGTGAGATTTTTGTGCATATCGGCCAAAAAATTGCTCGAGATGGAAAACTGTTTACGATTGAAAGTGCTGATCCGCTCCACAAGTTTATGCCTTTTGTGACCAGCTCCCCTCGAGCGGGATTGGTCGCAAAGATAGATCTTAAGAAAGGAGCTCGGATCAGCAGGGGCAAACCTGTCATCACCATTATAGATCCAGAAAACATCAAGATTCAGATTGAAATCCCAGCCTGGGAATTGAGGCTGATCCAGATTGGACTCAGCGGAGAGTTCCTTCTGCCAGAAGGCAAAAGCATACCGGTAAGAGTCGAAGCGATCAGTCCCCTAGCCAATGCTTTGGGCACAGTTGAGGGTGTGCTGAGTCCGTTAAAACCATCCCCAGATCTTCTTCCTGGACGCGTAGGCCAGGCAAAATTTACGATCACAAGCCTGACTCTACCTAGCCCTAGGACAGACAAACCATGAGTATCTATGCCCAGCCCAAGAGAGTCTATCTTGTACTCGGTCTTGCGGCCTGTCTGGGACTCTGGTCGGCCTTCAAACTCCCGGTTTCCCTGTTTCCTAAAAGTCAGAAAGCCACACTCTATATCCATGTCCCTTATGGTTCATTGAACGCAGAGTCGTTTGTCGCTCGCTATGGTCGCTCCTTAGAGAGCCAGCTGATTTCGCTCGATGAGAGGCATCCGCCAGAACATGTTTGGACCACCTACGACAGGTCCCAGGCCAACTACATGGTGGAGCTCTCCTGGGGGGCAAATGTCGAGGATATGCGCGTCAAGGCGCAGAACGCTATCCAGAACTTGGGTCTTCCCGAAGAAATCAGCAAGCTGAGTCATGTTAACTGGGGGGACGGTGGTGGCTCAGGTTTTTTTGCCGCTACATTTTTCAGTGAAAAAAGAAGCGTCATCGAACTCTATGATCTATTAAAACCGAGTTTAGAACCAAAATTAAAACAAATTAGTGACGCCAAAAATGCGGTCCTCTGGAGTCCTATTGCTGAAGAATTAAAATTGAACCTAAGAGACGAGGCCCTTATCAGCCTCGATCTCGCAACAGCAGATGTGGAAGGTGCTCTGCGCAAAGCCTTGATGGGTTCCCGTGCTGGGGCCCTAGGCACGTCCCTCAACTCTGAGTTCACACCGAGAATTTCTGAATTAGAAGACCTGAAAACGTTTTCCTTCTCCCCCTCCGGTGATACGCGTGTTTTTCTTCCTTCCATCGCTGATATTCAATTCGACCAATCTAAGCAGAGTCAAAGTTTTCACACGAATGGGATCCCAAGTCTTATCCTCTTCGCCTCCCCCAAACCCGGGGGGAATCTCAAGCGCATGGCTGAAGACCTAAGGCAGCTCATACAGGCCACACAGCTACCAGATGATGTCTCCTGGCGTATCCTTGTCGACCCTTCGGAGTTCATTGAAAAAGCGATCTCTAACGTCAGCAAAGAACTCCTGCTCAGTGCCTTTTTAGCGACCCTCGTCCTGTTTCTTTTTATTGGCAGCCTGCGTCAGGTGATTACAGCTGCTATTGAAATCCCCCTGAGCCTTCTTCTCGCCTTTATACTCATGCGACTGTCGTCGATGAATATGAATCTCATCTCACTCAGTGGTCTCGCTCTCGCTTCGGGGATGAATGTCGATGCCTCGGTCGTGGTTTTGGAACACATCATGCGGAAGCGGCAAAGGCATGCTAGTGCCAATCCTTCCTTCAGCGAACGGCTTGCCCTCATCACAGAGGCTGTACGTGAAGTTCGTTTCCCCGTCATAGCCTCTACGATGACATCCCTCGTTGTTTTTATCCCTCTCTTCTGGACCTCAGGCTATGCCCAGGCCTTGCTCGGAGATCTTGCTAAAGCCATCGTGTTCTCCCATGGCTTTTCCGCTCTCGTCGCTCTCATTCTCGTCCCTACGATCAGACTTCAACTCAGTAAGCACCAGCTTGCTGGCCCAGACCAGCCCCCTCTGCAAAGGCCTCTTGTGTATCTGGAGAATCTCTATAAAAGATTCCTCCTCTGGTTTATTGTCAAACCCCTTCCTAAACTGGCGTTTCTTCTGTTTGTTGTGAGCACCTGGCTCTTTACATTCTTCTGGGTGCTACCGAGACTTCCCCGAGAGCTTATCGGCATTCCAGAAACTTCGTGGCTGGCTTGTAATTTATATGAAGAAAAGAAGAGCCTGAGCTTTCAGGACATGGACCGTCAAGTTACAAAACTAGAACAAGAGCTGCTTGCAAAGTTCCCGGGCATCTTGGACTATAGTTTTGGCCAAATTTACGGATCGGGAGGCACTATTCTCCTCAAGTTAAAGAACCAGGGAGATGTGTCCGATCTCAGTCAGAAAATTGAGACCCTCCTTACAAAGCAATTGCCTCATCTCAAGATGAGACTCGAGCCTTGGAACCCCTCGGAGTTTCAGCTCCCTAATCCCCCCGACTTTGTCTTAAAGCTCGAGGGAGGTGAGCTCAGTCAGCGCCTCGCCCTAACGAAAGAGTTCAAAGAGAAACTACTCCCCATCTATCCCAGTCTGGAGGTCGGCCCCAAACTAGACGAACAGCAGTCCTTGAACATCAAAGCCTATTCGGATAGCTATGTTGCTAAAATATCAGGCGTCATGGACAAGATCCGTCTAGCAGAAACCCCTTCCCAGATCGGAGAGATCCACTACGGTAAGAAGATGATTCCCCTTTCCCTTTCTTTCAAGTCCACTTTGAAAGAAGACAAGAAAGAGGCCCAGGCAGAAGATAATGAAAAGGCAGATCAAGAAACCAAGGACAAGGAGTCCCTACAAGAGCTAGGGGCTTTCCCCGTCAGAGTGGGCAACAAGATTGTTCCCTTACGAGCTGTCGCTGATCTTTCTTTATCGATACCCCCTCCGACAGTGAATCGAAAAGATGGCATCGACGAAACCAAGCTTTTTGCCCATCTTTCCAGTTCTGACAAAAAACTCAAACTAGAAAAGCAGACGCAAGCAGAGAATCTTATAGAAGCTTGGAAAATAGACCATAAATCAGAACTCAGTCACGAGATGCCTAGCCTCACAGTGGTCAAAGAAGACCCCGAGCTAGCTAAGTCTATCTCTGAGCTGAAAAAAGCAGCCTCTATCTCGCTTTTTTTACTTTTCTGCACCCTCTTCTTCCAGTTTCAAAGTTTATGGGAAGCTCTGATCGTGCTCATAGCCGTTCCTCTCGGCCTTCTCGGATCCTTGCTAGCGCTCTATTTTTTCCAGAGCACGCTCTCACTGAATGCCATCTTGGGGATGATTTTGCTCAACGGGATAGCTGTAGCCAACAGCATACTCCTTGTCGATCTCACCAAAAATCTGCATAAAAAAGGCCGTAGGGCCATCGACGCTGTTGTAGAAGGAGCCGTTACCAGGCTGCGACCTATTTTGATCACCTCTCTGACAACAGTCTTAGGGATGATCCCCCTAGCCCTAGGCCTTGGGGAAGGGGGACGAGTCCTGCAACCGCTTGGGATCAGTGTCGCCTGTGGACTCTTCTTCTCCACTTGTTTAACTCTGTGCATAGTCCCGGCTGTGCATGCCATCTTGCTTGAGCGTTCCAAATGAGTCTAAAAGCCTTAGCTATGTTCAGTTCTAACTTGAGAATACTTCTTCTGCTGTCTCTCGCTCCCTCGCTGCAGGCCGGAGAACTGACGTTCTTCGAGGCGCTAAGACTGGCGCAAGACCTCACTCCAGAGCTCAGGGCTGATGAGGGTAGAAAACGGGGGGAGAGTCTCCGCTTGGAAGCTGAACGAGTCAGCACCTATCTGCCAAATTTAAACATACAACGATCGCAGTCTTCTCGTAGCTTTGGAGAACAAGAGCAATTTTCTCTGAATGGGAACGTCAATCTTTTTAAATTTGGGGGGGATTCAGCCAAACTGAGACAGTCTTCTTTGGAAGAGAAAAAGATAGAAGAAAGTCGACGAGATTTTCTGCTGCAACTCGAAGGTTCTCTTGCCAGAAAGTTTTTGAAGTGGATCTCTCAAAGCCTTAGCTTTCAGCACAAAAAAAAGTTAAGAGCGCTGACAGAGGAGAGAGGCAAACTCACGAAGGCTCGCTACGAAAGGGGCCTGATCAGTTTTATGGAGTTGGAACGAGCTGAATCTGATCTCCTGCAAGATGAGATCAATTTAGAGAAAGAAAGCTTCGATCTTGAATCTGCTAAGATCGATATCCGCTCTCTGCTCGGGGAGAATTCCTTGCAGGCGGAATGGCCCTGGTCTCGACAGAGTTTGGCTGATCAGTTGTTAAAACTCAGTTCTATCCCACTGAAAAATCATCCTCGTCTACTCAAGCTTCAGTACGAGCGTTCTTCTAAAGGAGAGGAGATGACGGTCATCAAATCGGCAGCCGCTCCCTCTCTGAGTAGCAGTTGGTCTCTGCCTCTCAATTCCAAACTCAATGAAGGGGAGATTCGCATCTCCCTCGATGTCCCCATCAGTCCCTGGGCAAGTCTTCGCCCAAGGCAGGAGAGTGTTCTCGCTGACCAGCAGAGCCTCGAGGATAGCTACCGAGTTGAGGAGAAAAATCTCCGAGAAACCCTCGACAAGTCTGTTTTAAAGCTAAAACAAGGCCTTCTCATCCTTGACCGAAGCAAACTGCTTTATGAAAAAATAAAGGCTCTTTATACCCAAAATCTGCAGCGTTTTGAAAAGGGCATGCTGAGCTCAGAGGGCCTGTACCAAGATGAACTCCGACTGCGCGCTGCAGAAGGAACTCTTCTCCAAGTTTTATATGACCTCCAACTTGTCATGGTTGAACTCTCTGAAACTTCCGGGCTTCGCCTCCTGCCTTAGTCTAGGAACCATCCCAACCTGGGTTCCCACCCCCAGATAGGCTCTCAATTGAACCTCAACACAGCATTACGCAATTCGTTAATCGGGGGATTGTTCCGGTGTCAGAACTTCGTCTGCGACTTTCGCTTCAACTTCGTCTGCGACTTTCGCTTCAACTTCGTCTGCGACTTTCGCTTCAACTTCGTCTGCGACTTTCGCTTCAACTTCGTCTGCGACTTTCGCTTCAACTTCG
>JAGNWK010000093.1:0-2276 GCA_017985985.1 Oligoflexales bacterium | reverse complement strand
CGTCTGCGACTTTCGCTTCAACTTCGTCTGCGACTTTCGCTTCAACTTCGTCTGCGACTTTCGCTTCAACTTCGTCTGCGACTTTCGCTTCAACTTCGTCTGCGACTTTCGCTTCAACTTCGTCTGCCACTTTCTCCTGAGCAGCATCTGCCAAATTTGCACGAATGTAACCGGCGATCACATGAGCCATCAGATCGAAGATTTTCTTCTGATCTTCACTTTTTTCAAACTGCTCTTTCATGGACTTCATGGGTTCTTCATTGAAGGTATCATCTTGCTTTGTCGAACTCTTCAGACGACGGACGATAGCCTCAGCCATCACCTCTGTGTGGAATTTCTCCTCACCATCCATATGCTGCGCTCGTTCCTTCGTACTGACTTCCCCTGAAGAATAGGTTGCGAGCACGGCCTTGTAATTGAATTCCCCAATTCCACCTTCAAGCCAAGTGAAAAACTCGGCTTTTCTATCGAGATCGAGGTGCTTTGCATAATCGTCGAGAGTCAGGAGGATAGCCCTAACCCCTGGATTATTGTCGAGGGTAACAAGTTTAGTGACCAGCTCATCATATTCAGGTGCGTTCTCTAAATCGTACTTTTTGAGAATCTTCGGCCATTCAGCCTGAGCGATCGCCAGCTTCTTAGCGGGCTCCATAGCTGGAAACACTATGGTCTTCATACGGTTTCTGAGGGCTTCGTTCAAAATGGGTTTGTTCCCCGCCAGAATAAAGAGGCAGGAAGATACGTCAATACTGAGTCCAAGGTCCTTCAATTCTACGTGGGTTTTAGATGGGTCGAGCAACTTGAGTAGGAAGGCATTCGCCCCCGAACTCCCATCGAACACACTTCCTCCGTTGAGAACCTTGTCAACTTCATCTAAGAAGAAGATGAAATTCGAACCCTTTAGTTTGGGCTTCTTCTTGAGGGCAAGGACTATCGCTTCAGTGATCAGAGAAGGCTTATCGAACTGCTTGAGATTCTCGATAGCACTCCCTGCAGAGTACGAACCTCTGCCACCATACATTAATTCGTCCGTCAGATCTTCCTTACGAAAAGACAGTTTCACGAGGGGCAGTCCGACGACCTCGGCATACTTCTCAGCTAAGTGCGTTTTTCCTGTACCGGGCTCACCCAGAAAATATATCACTGGTTTTCTCGAAAGCTGAGCCTCCTGGGCTTGATTGGCACCGGCGGAGAAGGCGACCGTTTGTCGAGCCAGCTCTAACTTGATCTCTCGAGGGTACTGAGCGAGCACGGAGCCCAGTTCTTTTGAAAAATTGCTGAGATCTAGCTTTTTTTTCTGGAAGGGGATCATCAGAACCGTCTGTAGACCTCGATCCAGGCGTTCGACAACTCCCTCATCTCCTAAGAACTGACCCTCGCTTGTAAACATGTCGGAGAACACTCGAGCGAAGAGAGGCTCAAAATAATCGCGATCGATCTTGGCGGGGATATCTGCACGCATACAGGAGTACTGCAGAAAGCGAGTCGCTAACCTCACAAAGTTTTTTGCATCTTTGTCGTCTCTTCTGGGCTTAAAGAAACTCGTGAAGAATTCTTGAAGCTCCCCGAAACGATTGCTGACTCGACCAGACAAGAGGGACGTTATGAAGTAGGCGTTCGCAAACAGACTACTTCCAACGGCGACGAAAGAGGCCATCAGTGCTTGAGTTGTTAAGCCTCTCTGAAGCATAAAAGCTCGCATGCCCGCAGGAGCTTCATAGGCAACCATCTGACCTCCTCCTTGAGCCACCTGTACCCGTCTCCCCCAGTAGTATAGGTGGAATAAGACGGCCCCAGCAAACATAGAGGCATCGACCATGATACCTGTACTGATCGCCTTGGCTTTCATCTGACGGTGCTGGTTCATCGCTTCAGCCTCAAGCAGATGCCGCACGGTCTCGCCCTCGATCCCACGACTTGCAATCAAGGGACAGGCACTCTGGAGGAAAGCATCGGAGGGTTTTTGAAAACCTCTTTTTTCATTTAGAGCTGAAACAATCGAAGTGTGGAAAATTAGAGATAAAATTAAAGCTAAGGGTATCGCACGAAAATTCATACTTCCTCATTTCCTTTTTTGGCAGTTAGAGAGAAGGATCTGGCTTCCTTGCAGGACTTGCTCTCTTGCCCTTGTAAACTCTCTCAGCCTTGGGTTATTTGGCCTACATACATCTAGGAACCATCCCACAAGTCGTCTAGCTGCGTTATTTTCGTCGCTGCGCTGCTCATTTACCAGCAAGTAAACTGCGCTGCTCGCTCCTCAATGCCTTGCTATACGA
>JAGNWK010000019.1 GCA_017985985.1 Oligoflexales bacterium | reverse complement strand
ACAGAAACAAATTCTCGGGGACAAATTAAAATCTCGGGAATTCTCTCGTCAGGTAACAGAAGCCAGGATTCGTTCATCCATCCTCAACAAGATGACCCAGCTAGGAATGCCTCAGAGTTATAAAGTTACATAGGATCTAGACAGCTCGAATCCCTTGTCATTCAACAATTTCTTTGTGCAACAACGCCAAAGGATATGAACAACATGCTGAAATAACTAAGGATATTCTTAGTTATAAACAGTCCCATAAGCCTGGTGTTAAAACTCTTGATAAAGTGTTATTCTACGGATGTTCTTTTTTGATCCATTTTTTGAAACGAATGAGGAGTATGTTTTGGACGAATTTGATCAGTTTTTAAATAATCTCAAAGTTAATAAAACAGTGGTAGGAGGCTTGATACTGCTTCTCGCTGGAACCTTCTTGATTTTTGGCGGCTATTTTGTCATCCCTCCAGGGCATCGTGGGGTTTTGGTGACGATGGGGAAAGTTTCTCCTATTTTTGCACCTGAAGGTCTGGGCTTTAAAACTCCGATGATCACAAGTGTCTTGCCGATTTCTGTGCGGCAGCAGACGCAGTCTATGCGAGAGGACTGCTATTCATCTGATTTGCAGCAAATCAACATTGAACTCAAAGTTCTTTATCGCTTCCCTGAAAGTATGATTGTGAGGATCTTCCAAGACTATGCAGGGGATCCTTTTGACAGTTTGATTGCACCCCGGGTCAGTGAGGCTCTCAAAGAGGTGGGAGCGCTGCAAAGTGCTGAGCACATCGTGAAGAGACGTGAAGACGTTAAAATCAAAGCTTTAGCAGCAGCCAGAAACAAGGTGGGTGACTTGATAGTCATCGAAGATATCGTGATTCAAAACGTCACTCTCTCTAAAGAATTGGAAGCTGCCATCGAAGCTAAAATGGTTCAAGAACAAGAAGCTGCAAAAGCTAAGTTTATTCAGCAAAAAGCTGAGATCGAAGCAAGTACAGCTATCATTCGTGCGAACGGAGAAGCAGAAGCCATACGTGTCCGCGGTAAAGCTTTACAAGATAGTCCAGGTCTTGTGCAGCTGCAAATTGTGGAGAAGTGGAACGGGATATCACCACTCGTTGTCGGTGGTGGAGGAAGTTCTGGCGGCGCAGCGAATATTCTTCTTCCTATCGGTGATCTCAAAGTTCGTTAGGCAGATAAAAGAGCTGGGGGAGTGATGTCATTCAGTTAAGGATCGATACCCCTCGACTTCGCTCGGGGTGACGTTTGTGCTATTACTTAAAGCCCTGTCACCTAAAAGAGCTGGGGGAGTGATGTCATTCAGTTAAGGGTCGATACCCCTCGACTTCATTCGGGGTGACTTTTGTCGCTATTACTTAAAGCCCTGTCACCCTGAGCGAAGTCCACCATAGGCGGACGAAGTCGAATGGGTCTCGAGTTTAAATGAACAAACAAATAGGGGCGGCCCATTCCTCAGTGATATTGGCGGTGAGAAAGGGATGGCGCTCACACCTATCAGAAAACCCTTTTGACTTTGAACGAACGCCCTTTGATGGGTTTGTCGTTTAAAATCTGAAGAGCCTTGGTGCAGAATTGTTCCTCCATGGCGACATAAGAGTGAAAGTCGAAGATATCGATCTTTCCGACGTCACTGCCCGTGATCGTCGAACCGCTGCTAGTGAGGGCGCCTAGTATATCCCCTTTAGAGATCTTATTTTTACGACCACCGGCAATCTTAAGAGTCGCCATCTTGGACTTGCCCGTGGTTTTTATTTTTGGCAATTTGCCCAATTCTTCACAGGGGATCGGTGCTTTTTGATAGGCTTCGATCTCAGCAATTCGTCGCTGTTCATAGTTGGTCACTAAGCTGAAGGCTTGCCCTTTGCTGTCCGCTCGACCCGTTCGTCCAATACGGTGGACATAGATTTCAGGACTTCTGGCGAGCTGGTAGTTCAGCACAAGCTCAACATCCTTGATATCCAAACCGCGGGAGGCTACGTCAGTCGCGACGAGAATGGTGCAGGTTTTATTAGCAAAGAGGACGAGCACTTCCTCCCTGTCTCTTTGCTCGAGATCTCCATGGATGGCTAGAGCCTGTAAGCCTATATCCTGCAGTTCGTGGACAAGGTCATCACACTGTACTTTTGTGGTGCAAAAAACGATCGATGAGTTGAACTCGTGCTGAGACAGTATGGTTTTCACGCATAGGAGTCTGTCCTCTTCGTTTTTTACGACAAAGTAGCCTTGCTTGATATTGTCAGCGCTATGATGAGATGCCAACTTCACTTCTATGGGTTTATCTTGGAAGTCCGCACTCATTTGTTTGATAGTATCAGGGTAGGTGGCAGAGAATAGTAGCGTTTGTCTTCTCTTCGGCAAAGCTTGGATGATCGATGAGATGATCTCATAGAAACCCATGTCAAGCATTCTATCAGCTTCGTCTAGGACAAGGATTTTGAGATCATCGAAGTTGATCGTCTCTTTACCGAGGTGGTCATCGATTCTTCCTGGTGTGCCCACGATGATGTGAGCTCCATAATCAAGAGAAGCTGCCTGTGGACGTAGGGGTCTTCCCCCACAGAGGGTGAGGACCTTGACGTTCGGTATAAACTTAGCAAGACGACGGATTTCATTGCCGACCTGATCTGCGAGTTCTCTGGTTGGGCAGAGGACTAAACCTTGAATTTTATCTCGTGTCACATCTATTTGATTCAAGAGACCGAGTGCAAAAGCCGCTGTTTTGCCGCTGCCTGTTTTAGCTTGAGCGATGAGATCTCTTTTCCCCAGGACGTGGGGAAGGCACTGCTCTTGAATGGGGGTCATGCGGACATAACCCAAATCGTCGAGACTAGACAGTAGTGGGGCACTTAAATTCAATGTTTTAAAATCGTTCGAACTCACTTCTTTTCTTTCTTCTGCGGCTCTTGCGGTTAGGGGTTCTCTTGGGGAACCAGCTGCGCAGTTTCCCCAAACCCCTCCTTGCTAGAACAGGCGTTTTCTTGGGGAACCAGCTGCGCAGTTTCCCCAAACCACTCCTTGCTAGGTAGGTGGGGGCGGCTAGGTGTTGAGGCGTTCAAGCACACGCTCCAAGGCAGCTCCCGCAGGGAGACGCTCTTGTAGGGTGCTATCACGATCTCTTAGGGTCACAGATCCATCTTCGATGGTTTTCTGATCGATCGTTATACAGAACGGGGTACCAATTTCATCGTGTCGTGCATAGCGCTTTCCAATAGAATTATTCTCGTCATAACTCACCGGGATTCCCTTCTTCCTAAACTGGGAGACGAGGTCTTTAGCAAATTCTGGCTGACCATCTTTTTTGACAAGAGGCAGCACAGCTGCTTTGTAAGGAGCGAGTTGAGGATGGAGTTTGAGTACGATTCTGGTTTTGTCTCCTCCTTCCTCTCCTTCCTTTGCTGGTTTCCCTTCTTCGCAGTAAGCGTCGAGGAGGAAGCAGAGCACAGAACGTGTGAGTCCAAGAGAGGGTTCAATCACATAAGGTGTATACCTCCACCCAGTTTTGCCAGTTGCTGGGTCTGTTTTTTGGGGGTCGAAGTAGCTGAGCTTGGCTCCGGACTTCTTGCTGTGACTCGATAGATCAAAATCAGTTCGAGACGCAATGCCCTCGAGTTCATCCCATCCCCAGGGGTACTTATATTCAACGTCGAAGCAACCATCGGAGTAGTGGGCCAGTTCCCCCTTGTCGTGGGCTCGGAGTCTGTAGTTTTCTGGATGACGAGCGTAGATCTTATGCCAGTTCATACGTTCTTGCTTCCAGTATTCCATCCATTCCGTTTGGCTTCCAGGTTCACAGAAGAATTCGAGTTCCATCTGCTCGAACTCACAAGACCGGAATATGAAATGTTCGGTGATGATTTCATTACGGAAGGCTTTGCCACACTGAGCTATTCCGAACGGAACTTTAGCAGACATGCTTTGCTGGACATTAAGAAATTGGACGAACATAGCCTGAGCAGTTTCAGGTCTCAAGTAAACGCTGCTAGCTGAGAGCTCTAGTTCGCTCAGTTTAGATTTAAACTCAGCTAAACTGAGTTGACCATAGTGTTTGTCGACGAGCTCGTTCAGAGGATCTACCGGGCCTATTGTACTGCGGAACATCAAACGGAACTGTCTCTCGTCACTGAGAGAGGGGGAGCTACAGCGTGGACAGACGTAGCCTTGGGGGCCGACCTGTCCTTTTTTCTTCTCCTTTAGTCCGTAGGTTATATCCAGTCCTGGCTCATGTTTTGGAGCCTTATCAGCACGGAATCTCTCTTGGCATGTGAGGCAGTCGACAAGGGGATCGCTGAAATTAGCAAGGTGGCCAGAAGCTTTCCAAACATCGCTGTGCATGAGGATCGAAGCGTCCATCCCATAGATGGAGTCTCGCTCATAGACCATGTTCTTCCACCAGGCTTGAGCAATGTTCTTCTTGAGCTCAACACCGAGAGGGCCGTAGTCGTAGCAGGACTTCAGTCCACCATAGACTTCGCTGCTCTGAAAAATAAAACCTCTTCTTTTGCACAAGGAAATAAGCTTATTCATAAGATCAGACATAGAGAAAGGCACCCTCAAGAAGAAAGAAATGGAATGGTCTAAAAAGCTCCGGATTCTATCTGCGATTGGCTAGATTCTCAAGGTTCTTTTGGAAGATCCTGTTTTTCAAACAAAAAGTCTGCCGAGTTCTTTCTTGAGCTTTGCTTTTGACATTGGCTGACGTTCCTCCTATCAATTACATAAGTCATCCTCATTACTTATGTCCGACACATATTACAGAACTTTCCATTGAAAGTGGCTACAAGGGGGTCTTCTATGCGTTCACTACGTGCTCTTAGTCTTCTTCTGGCGTTTATTTCATTTCCAAAACTGGCCTTTGCCTATGCAGCTTGTCCACAGGGTCACTGCAGTGCTGTGGATGCAGAAATGAATAAGTTTTGTATTTCCAGCGGTCTTGCTGGGAAGCCTTACCTCGTTATTGGTCCATCGGGGGGGAACTGCCTCTGCCCTTGCAGCTGTGCAAGTCCAGATACCAGGGTTCAACTTGCGGACTTCGAGTCGACCATGACTTTGGGTGAGCTAGCTCTAGGGGTGGAGCTGGCTTCACCTTATTCAGAACAGGTGAGCAGTCCGGTTACGAACCTCTTGGCTTCAGACTTCACCTCTCTACCTGTGCAAGTTCGGCAATTGGTATTTTCGAATGGTTCTGAGTTGCTTGTCAGCTCTGATCACACGTTCGTGACTCGGGATGAGAGAGTGGTCTCGGCTCAGGAGCTGCATCCCGGCTCTTTCGTGCTCGATGGAATGGGTCGTTCGGTTGAGCTGCTTAGTCATGAGAAGGTTGATGGTTATGTCGGGAGACTGATGAACGTGGTTGTTCATGCCAGTTCATTGAATGCCAAAGACCATTTCATTATCAATAATGATCTGCGCTCAGGGGACTGGCTGATCCAAGCCAGTTATCCAGCTTTTCAAAATGAAATAGATGTACGGCTTGGACTCGTAAAGTCATTTAAATAGTTCGCCAAACATGGGTAAGGAGGGGCTAGAGAAACTGCGCAGCTGGTTCCCTGCAATAAGGCAAGAAAGGATGAGTTATGTTGAAGTTGTTTTATGTGTTCCTTTTGATCGTCTCTCTAGAGAGTCTAGCAAGATCGGTCGATCACTATCCTGAGGATGGTCATCCAGCAGCTTCTGCCCATATTGTAGGTGTTTTTGAGGGATGCTATGGGAGATGGCTCCCTCTGTCTTTGCAGCTAGGTCTGGACCCCACGTTCTCGGCAGAAGAAAGCAAACTGATCAAAGATTCGGCGAAGATTTTTGTGGAGAGGGCTCTCAATCGAAGGGTTTTGGACTGTGCTTTTAACAACTCTACAAAAAACAAACCAGAGTCGAGGGATCTGATTGAAGCACAGCTATACTCGGCCCTGAGCCCTATGTCTGTACACGGTGTCTTCATCCCGTCGTTTGCTTTTGTTGCACGGTACTGGGATGACTCTAAGACTGTCGGTTTAGGTTATGTCGGACTCTATTTTGACAATGATGAACCTACAGCTTCTTATCCAGATAGGCATTACCTTCATGTCGCTCTCAACTCCGATCATCTGGGACCAGGGAAGTCTTATCGATTTTCAATGGATGCAGAGTACTGGGCAGGGGTTTTAGCTCACGAGTTTTTACACAATCTTGGGTATCAGCATACGAGTGGGCATGCTGGTTCTTTTATTCAAGAGTATGGCCACTGTGTCAGTAAGAATGGAGTAGAAGAAAAAACAATAGATGGGGAAGTTTTTGATAGAGAAGTTTTTAAAGACCTTGAGGTGGATTGATGGTAGGAAGCCATCCAAAAAGTCGTCTAGCTGCGTTATCGCAGAATCTCGTCATTGCGAGCGAAGCGAAGCAATCTCCGTGTAAAGGCAAGATTGCTTCGTCGCCTGCGGCTTCTCGCAATGACGAATCGTAATACCTAGACAGGTTGGAGAGGAGCCGAGGTGTGTCTTGCCTTAACCGAATGACATTAGAGGCCAGCTGCAGTTGGTGGATGTCGTTGCTTTTCATGTAAGGTTTAACTGATGAAGAGGCGGTTTCCTCATCTAAAATTTGTTGCTTGTTTGCTTTTTTTCAGTTTTCTAGTCCTAGCTTTTTTCAAAGGAGCAGCCATGTCTACTTCTCCTAAGTCTTCTAATCAGCAAGAATTAGTGATGGAGAAAAAAGAGAGGGTAGACTCCCTTGAGCTTGAGCAGGTCTCTCAACAGAAGGGGGCAGAGGAAAAAACAGAGTTGTCTCTGACGCAAGGCTCCTCTGATTTTGAGAAGGCAGATCGACTCAAAGTTTTAAAAGAGAAGATTTTGGAGAGTGCTTCCTTTTTATCTTGGGAGAAGCGCAAGAGCAGTTTTCAAGATTCAGAATGGGATAGCAGACCTAACTTTGAATCAGCGAAGGCGATAGTAGCGGCTTCTTATGGGGAAAACTTTGATGAGCCTTTTGTAGCGAAGCGGGTTCTTGCACTCTATTTCTTACGTTATACGAAGCAGTTGGGGTCAAGAGATTGCCTTCATCTTTTTGATACGGTTGTCCAGCAGTTTGATGGAGAGTCCGATCCGAAGGTGAGACATGCCATTCAGTTTGATCTGGGTGCTGTCGTTTATGCTTGTACCGATGCGGCAGGATCTGTTTTAAAGCGGAGGGTCGAGGCTCTTCCTGATCCCTCACTAAAAGGCCAGGGGCTGGAAGCTGTGCAGAAATACAAAGAAGACAGCAGCAAGGAGCGGGTTGGGGAAACCTTGCTCTGAGCTCCGTCGAATGGGTGCGCAACTGGTACCAGAGAAAAACTAATTTAAGGATTTTTGTGAAGTCTCTACTTGTTTCCATCTCTTTTTTGCTTATAGCCTGTATGCCCGAGTTTATCGCTCGACGGATAAAGCCTTCTTCACCCCATCGTTCCGATGGGCGCAGTCATCCCGTAGAGCAAACATCGACCAGTCTTACTTTGAATAGAGTGTCTGAGTTTTTAGAAGGTCAGGCCAGTGATATTTGTGCTATTCGGGCAAACTCTGGACAAAAAGCTGTGATCTGGCTTCACAAGTCAGCGGGACTGACGGACTCTAAAATGGAGCTAGTGCACTGGCAGGGGGAGAAAGATCTCGCAAGCAGTTTGTCCTATGGGGTTGAGGATGTAATGCTTGGTCTGAGCCCTCTCCTTAAGGGGTCGGTGTACCAGTTTGCTGGTCTAGAAGCGGGGGGAGTAGAAGTCAGTCCCTATATGAGGATGCTCAATTTACAGAATTCAGACATGGGTGAACATGTCGACCTGGACTTTGAAAGAACAGATGAGAAAACGTTCAATCAAGAGGGGATCTTGTTAAGCCCAGGTCTTGAAGATCTGAAGAAAACAATGGTTCGTTCTTGGCAGAGGGAATGTCCGGCCTTACTCGCTGTTCAGATGACGGCAAGTTCTGAACTCTATGTATTCATGTATTCCAATGCAGCGGTCAGATTATTAAAGTTCAAACCGGATGGGGCACTGCTGCAGAAGCGAGTTATAGTTCCTGCTGTTCTCAATTATGATGAGACAGATAAGGAACTCCTGCTCTCTCAGAAAGAATCTGTGCTTGGATTGAGTTTTTCCCTACATGAAAAGCAGTATGCAGCTTTTGAAGCGTTTCACCAGATCTCTATTCCTAGAGACCTGAGGGGGAGGCGAGATCTTATAGTGTTAGCTCGTCTTCGTTCGGAAGGGTCCTCTTTGGAGTTTCGGTTTCTGACTTCGAGGAGCATCGATGCGATGGATTGGCTCGATGGAGAGCGTCTTCTCGTCAGCTCTCACCAATATAACAAGGATGAGGGACGCAATAAGCCAGAGCTTCATCTTGTGGACTTTCGTAAGCCAGAGCTTCTCAGCTCCCTTATTGCGATCAGCAAAGACTCTGCTGTGATGACAGATCTTGCTGTACTGAGTGGAGATAGAGTCCTTCTTGCAGGGACTATCGATTTTGTTCAAGCATCCTCGTGGAGCATTGTAAAAGCAGGTAAAGCCTTTGTGGGGGTTTATGATCTGACTCGTCAGAGTTTCACGAGCAAACAGATCTGGGGGGGGGCTCGAGATTTTCGTGTGACAGCTTTGGCTCAGGTTAGTTCTGGGGAATTTTTGCTAGGTGCAAGAGAGAATTCTTGGATTACACATGATCTGGCAGAGAACAGAAGTTCTAATTCAGCTCTCTATCGAGTTCTGGTGTCTCCATGATGTAGTTTTCTGGGGAACCGGCTGTCTCTTCGTTTTCTGGCGAACCAGCTGCGCACCCATTCGACGGAGCTCAGGGCAAGGTTTCCCCAGACCACTCCTTGCTAGAGCAAGGTTGATGGAATGTACTCAATGAGGTTTTATATGAGAATTTTTTACTTACTTATTCCCCTCTCTTTTGTTCTCCATTCAGTCTCTGTACAGGCAGCTAGAGATGGAAACTTTGTGGAGACTGTACTACCGTCGTCCGCAGTTTCAGCGCAGGCTGTGTTGGGGGAGGGCTATGATGGATCACAAGAAAAGTTTGTCGGGACCTGTGTGCAGGGTACTTCTATCTTTGCTGGTGCTCCGAGTGCTTCGGTGACCTTTGAAAGAAGCCTCTCTTCTTCAGAGATTTCAGATTCTCTTGGATTTTCCGTAGGGGCGAGAGCTCGTTATGGAATGATTAAAGCTAGCGCGTCTGCTCGTTTTGCCTCCGATTCTAGCAGCAACGAGTACTCGGAGGTGACAGCCTATTCAGCTGACTACCATTTTAAGAATGTAAAATTTCGTTATAACGCACTTACTGATGTAGGGGTGAAGGCCAGTCAAGGGGCGGGTGACTATGTGTGGGAGAACTGGGAGAAAACCTGTGGCCATGGTTTTGTCGAGCAGATAGAGCTGGGAGCTAAGCTGCTTATTTCCGCAAAAGTTGAATTTTCCTCTAAAGAAGATAAAAAGGCGTTCAGTGCAGAGTTTAAGATCAGTGGTCCTGCTTTTTCAGCGTCAGGAGAACTGAGAAAGGCCTCGCGTCGCTTTGGGAAGTCGGCTTCGGTTTCAATTAGGGCCTTGCAGATCGGTGGGGATGTGTCCCGTCTCAGTTCTGTTTTTGGTGTGGGGAAGGGTTCCAAGATTGATTCAGAAGGGAAAAATTTACACGCCCTTCTCGTCTGTTCGATGGATCACATCGACGCCTGTCTTCAGGTCCTAGACAGCGCTCTGACCTATGCTACAGATACTGAAGATGAGCGATCTTTTCCTAATCAGATTAAGCCCAATTACGACCCTCAGCAGCCCAGTGGCCCAGCTGAGCTAGCGTATGTTGTCAAACCTTGGACGACTCTGGCCTTTTATCCACCACCCCTTCTCATTGGGGAACTTGTTAAGTCGGCACGTGCAGAACTTAGTCGACATTTTGAGGCCACTTTAAAGTGGCGTAATAGGGTTCTTGCTCTAGCAAGTGGCCCTTTCCGGCTTTCTCCCAAACAGTCCGTCAAGTTGGAAGAGATTGCTCAAGTGGTTGATGACAATATCAGCTCTATTATGGATGCCGCTCTGACCTGCTATTCAGAGGCCGAAAAATGCCCCCGAACAGTTTCTCATCTAAAGACTAAGTTGAAGGGTATAGATGAGACAGCGCTTAATGTTTATCCCGAGATCTTTGCCCAGTGGTGTGATTCCTATGAGTCTGGACTTCTTAAGCGTTCCGCTAAAAACACAGTGACGGCTCTTCTTGAGGTCGCAAACCAGGAGCTAGACCTCGATAAGCTACCGGATCGTTGCTCTGTGGCCGAGAGGGTTTTAAATGATTTTTCGAGTTTTGATTTGAGGGGAAAGGGTCTGGAGAATATCGGTCCTCTTGCGATGTTTACGCAGCTCGAAATACTCTCTTTGCAAGAGAACGAAATCAAGGATCTGAGCCCTCTTAAGTCTTTACATAAGATTCGAGAATTAAATTTGAGTCAAAATCTGATTACCGATCTTTCACCTCTGTCCGATTTAAGGAGTTTAGAGAAGCTGCGAGTCACGAGCAATATGCTTACGTTCTTGCCTGAGCAGGTTAATTGGCCAAAACTTCGCTTACTCTGGCTCGGTGATAATAGGATTTCCCAGTTGGCAAGTTTAGGTGGGTTAGGAGCTCTGAGCTCCCTACGTCTTCATAACAATCGTTTGAGCGATCTCAGTGCTCTGAGTTCTCTTGGATACCTGAGGGAATTAGATCTTTCTTCTAATCAAATCAAAGATTTTTCTCCACTCTATGAACTTAAAAGTTTGAGAAGTGTAAGGCTTGATCAAAACCCAGCAAACTGCCCTCCAGAGTTGCAAGATCTTTGTGAGATTGATCTATAGTCTTCACTAGGAACCATCCCACAAGTCGTCTAGCTGCGCTATTTCATCGCTGCGCTGCTCATTTACCAGCAAGTAAACTGCGCTGATCGCATTCTCAATGCCTTGCTATACGACTTGTGGGATGGTTCCTAGACTCCGAGAAACACTATTCAAAGAAAAAGTGTTTGTTTGCCAGACAGATGACAGTGTAAGTGGTATGACCCACCCCCTCATTATATGTCGTTGAGTACTGAAAGTTGCCAGAAGCGTCATAACTATGCACTTGGATAGCGACACCATAATACTGGGCTGTCATGGCTACGGCAATGTAGTCAGCCCACTCTTTAGGGTTGGCTATGCGTTTTGCGACATATTCTTTTGCTGCAGCTAGAGCGTCTCCTTCAGAGGATATAAAGTCTATGATCAGATTGATATTATCGTGCATATACAGATTGACTTCTTCACTAACAGCAATAGCTCGCTGAGCGACATTAAGTCCTTGAGCACGCAAAGCATGGAAGAAACAAAGGCCATCATCTTTGGCACTGATCAAACCATGGGTTTCTGCAAACGTGGCATAGTTCATCACTTCCTTTTGCATAGATTGTGCAGACAACGCCATTGCGCGTTGCAGATCGGTATCCGTAGCAGCTGCAGAGCTTAGGGCAGCTATTGCTGGTGAATAAGACAAAAGATAGACGCCAAGCGTAGAACCAAGCAAACCACCACCTGCACCCAGGAACGCAGCTTTGCTTGGGCTCATGTTGAGTATATGTCCAGTGAGCGCACCCACGCCTGCACCAGTCAGAGTTCCTGCTGCAATAACGCCAAGCCCCAAGGTCCCTAGAGGCATAGTCGAAAGCACAGCAGCTGTGGCAGCAGCGATGCCAAGACCAGCAGCAATGCCGGAAGCTGTGACTAACAGGGGCTGGCTCCAGCCAGTTACAGTTTTGAGTTGCGGAGAAGCTGTGTTTTGGAACTGATCACAAGTAACACTCCCGCTTTGATTTGAATTGGCTGAAACAAAGGAAGTGGTATTGGATTGAATTTCATTTTGAGCTAGCAAGCTTGACTGTGAAAAAAAGCTAAGTAGACAAAGATAAAGAATTCTTCCGTGTAGAGCTCTTCTCATAATCTGTCCTTTTCAAAAAACAAGATTCCAATGGAATATTATTTAAAATCATTTTAATAGTTATATTATAGTTAATGTTGGTAATAAAATCAAATAGATTTTAAAAAAGTCAGTAAGTGGTAGATTCTATTGGTTATATGGCAGGGCTGATGCAAAGTCAGCGTCGGGGATACTGCGTAGCTGGTTCCCCAGGGGGGAACTACATGTTAGCTTTTCTTGCAACACTTGCAGGAGCAGGAGCAGTTATTGGAGTCACAGCACTTTCCTCCAGCTGAGCTAGGTGTGCAGCATTTGCAAATATTGTTACCGAAGGACTTCATCAATCCGAAAAGGATGATCAGTATAGGCCAAATATTATGAGCCATGTGCATGGAAATGATTTCGAGATTCCCCAGCAAATAAGCTAACCCTGCCAGAGCGATGAAAATACCCTTCATTTTATGATGTGGGCATCGACAATTGCCTTTTTCTTTTCCTTCTACGCTGTTTTCCATTCTTTGCTTCTTTTGCTATAACTTGGAATTTTTCAAGTGATGACTCGTTGCTATTATAGCATCAGTAGAGATGGACTATTTTTTGAGGAAAGGATTGTATCGCTTTTCATTGGAGAGTGTTGTTTGGGCACCATGGCCTGGTATGCAGGTGGTTTCTTCAGGGAGTTTAAGAATTCTGGTTTGGATGGAATGTATCAGCTGGTGGAAGTCTCCACCCGGTAGGTCTGTGCGGCCTATCGTCCCAGAAAAAAGAGTGTCCCCTGTGAAGAGCATGGGGCCGTCTTCCAAAAGTTCTGTATAGAAGCTGCAAGAGCCGGGGGTATGTCCGGGGGTGTGTATGGTTTTGAGGATGGTCTGAAGTCCTTGATCTTTGATCTCTAGATTTTGGACTTGAATCTTATATTCTTCTTCGTCTTCTATGTAGTGATCGACTTCTCCGGGTTCTCCCACCTGCTGCCCAAAGAACAGGCCCTGCTCACGGAGGGCTCTGTACAAGAAAAGATCATCCTTGTGGAGGTGTAGTGGGGCGCCAATCTTTGTTCGCACAATGTCAGAGTGGCCGATGTGATCGAAGTGGGCGTGGGTATGTAGGAGATATTTAACCTGAACATCGAGGGTTTTTATTTTTTTTAAAAAGGAGTCGGCGTCATTGCCGGGGTCGATGGCGATCGCTTCTCGAGTCTGACTGGAATAAATAACGGAGCAATTGCAGGCGAGATTTCCGATGGGAAAACTCGCTAATTTTAAGAGACTGGTCATTGGTTTTTACCTGATCTTGCCGAACGAGGATTCGACAGTGGTATAATAGAATAAGGCGCTATCTTATAAGTGGTCAATCTGCTTGCATCTGTATGCTCTCGATGCTCTGACTGACGACGACTTATGAGATGGCACCTTATGTGGGGATGTGTATTTGAAAAATTTGGAGCGGGAAAAGGGACTCGAACCCTCGACCTTCGCGATGGCAACGCGACGCTCTAGCCAACTGAGCTACTCCCGCATGATGTGCCCCAAGTGAAGACATTGTTAATGGATAACCGAAGACTCTGTCAAGATGAAAGATTCTTATGTTGGAGCGACTTAGGCATTTTATAATTGAGAAGAAGCGGCCAGATTCAAAATCAGGTGATCCCTTGTCGTCGGCATTATCTGTTCGCTACAATCTGCTGATAGATGAAGAGCTGCGAGATAAGATTTTTTTGAAGCTGAAACACTCCATCTACACTCAGTTCAAAGAGCTTCCTCGAGAGCACTCTTCAGCTCCTCTTTTTTACGAGTCTGGACTGCTTGCGTTTTCGAGAAGGTATTTTTATCTTAGGCCAAGAAATACGCTCGGCTGGCTTTTTGAACAATCGCCTCATGGTTGGCTAGTCTCGCAGAGTGAAAAAATTGTGGATCAGGATGTCTTTATGCGAAAGGGGCAGCCATTTGATCTTGTAAACATTTACGAACCACAGCAGGTTTTAACCAGACCTCGCGTGCACTCCAGTCTTTTTGAGGACGAAGGGCTTATGACCCTCTCTACCTATCAGCGGCTCCTTTTGAAAAGCATGCTGTCGACGGCCTAGGAACCATCCCACAAGTCGTGTAGCTGCGTTATTTTCGTCGCTGCGCTGCTCATTTACCATCCAGTAAACTGCACTGATTGCTCCCCAATGCCTTGCTATACGACTTGTGGGATGGTTCCTAAGATGAAGGCCCTGCCTGTAAGAATTTTAAGCTAGCCCCTTTACTTTGCCTCATAGCGACTTATAGTATAACATGCAGGCTGTTTCTGCATTATGGCTGGCTTATCCAGCTTTATTTTAGGAGATAAGAAAATCATGACTTGGCTTAGGCGGATTAGCTTTTTTGCTCTCGTGAATATCGGCATCATGCTCATGTTGTCGCTCATCACCAACTTGCTTGGGGTCCGTCCCTACCTTACGGCCTCAGGTATCGATTACAGCTCTCTGATGATCTTCTGCCTTTTGTGGGGCACAGGTGGTGCTTTTATAAGTCTTTGGATTTCCAAGTGGATGGCAAAGAGGGTTTATGGGGTGCAGCTTGTCGATAGTTCGAGTCAGTTTGCTTGGCTCGTCCAGACAGTTCACACCTTAGCTCGTAAGGCTCAACTTGAGAAGATGCCAGAGGTCGGTGTTTATGAGTCGGCAGATGTAAATGCATTTGCTACAGGGCCGTCCCGTAGCAATTCGCTCGTGGCCGTCTCAACTGGCCTTCTTTACAAGATGAGCCGTGAAGAAGTGGAAGGTGTCCTTGGTCACGAGGTCGCTCACATTGCCAATGGTGACATGGTGACGATGACTCTCTTGCAAGGGGTTCTTAACGCCTTCGTTATGTTCTTTGCGAGGATTATTGCTCATCTCATCGATTCGAATCTACGTTCAGACAACGAAGGGCGTGGCAGCGGTCTTGGGTTCTTTGGTTATATGATGACCGTTTTTGCATTGGAAATGGTCTTTGGACTGATGGCACAGATGGTGACAGCCTACTTTTCCCGCATGAGAGAGTATCGCGCTGACAAAGGGAGTGCTCAGTTTGGAGGCAAAGACAAAATGGTGCGTGCTCTTGAGGCGTTGAAAAGAGACTATCCTGCTGTTGAAAATGATAAGCATGAGGGGCGTATGCCTGCTCTGCAAATTTCCTCTAAGAGTAAATTTTTGCAGATGCTATCGACTCACCCTAGTCTTGATGCTCGCTTGAGAGCTCTAAGAGGGTTCTAGCCTTTAAATGTCGAAGTTATCACTATGGTTTTAGAAATTTTAGATTACCCAGTCTTTATGAGGCTGGGTATTTTTCCAGAAGAAAAAAAAACTGGTCAGGATGTTTTGATCTCAATCCGTGCAAAATTGACGGAACGAGATTTTGCCTTGCTTCGTGATGAGATCTCTTCGACTCTGGATTATGGCAAACTCATGCATGCTGCAGAAGAAATCTTAGAGGGGCGTTCGTTCAATCTTATAGAATCGGTCTTGGCCCACTTTGCTGACGAACTGCTGATTCGCTATGCGGATATTGCCAGCCTCGAACTGACTTTGGAGAAGCCCAACTTGCCCAATGGACTTGGTCGCGGGTCAAGGGTCCGGGTTAGCTATTCAAAAACTAGGGTGAACGTCTCAGGCAAGGAGGAACTAGGGAGAACTTCTCAGGTATTTCCACTAGGAAGCTGATGTTAGGGGGGGGCTTGCGGGAATATTTTTTTCTATTCGTTATCTCGCTCATCTTGTTTGGACCTAACTTTGCCGCTAGCAAAGATAGGGAGCCAACTGATCCACCTTGGTTAGCTTATGGGAGCCTGCAAGGGGACTTGGCCCCTTGTGGCTGTGACCCCCGTTCTGATCTGGGAGGGGTGAGACGTCTAGCGACTCTTGTAGCAAGGGAGAGGGCTGCTGAACCCTCTCTTTTCTTGTTTGACCTAGGTGATCAAATCGATAGGCAGGATCGCAATCCGATCAAGAGTCGCTACCTCATTCAGGCACTGGACTCGCTGCAGCCAGATGCAGCTTTGCTGAACAAGGAAGAACTTCTTGCCCTACTCTCTGCCCATCCGGATACAGACCTCCTTGCCAGTCGCAGACCCTTCGTTCTCAGTAATGTCAAAACAGCAATATCAAAATCTTCTTCTTTTTTAGGCCTGAAAAATTTTTCTTCCCAGATCGTTCTCAGTAAGGGGCAGGTGGGAACGACACTTATTCTCGGTTTTGTGTGGGATGAGCGCCTAGAATCGCAAGTCCTTACCTGGGGCCCAGAACTCAGAAAATCTTGGGAAAGCATACTAGCTTCTCACCGGGATGCTTTTTCGGTGCTCCTGTTTTCAGGACCGGATGAAGTTTTGACGAAGATTGATGAAAGTGGTCTTTTTGCCGAAATCATCAGCTCTAGTTCAAGGGACAAACGAACGGAAGACCGTGCTGTGGATGCTGAGAAGACGAATGAAGATCTTCTTGTGCGACTTTCTCGTCAGGAGTCGGCGTTCAACACTAAAGCTATTCGTATGGTCCCTTTGGAAGGTAAGGGTGTCTTGCGGGGGGGGGCTCTTCGTCGCAACCAAGCCCTTTCCCTTGCAGCAATTTTGAAGTCTGAGGAGAGCAGTTTAGAATCATCGACTCTTAACGGGCTTTTCCAAAAGGAGAGCGTAACAAAAAAAGAGGAATCGAAGTTTTTAACGGTCCCCATCCAAGGGTTCATAAAAAAAGATTCAAACCTTATCTATGTGACGTGGTTGACTCAAGACTATGAAGAGGTCTCTCCTCTTAAATCCCTACTAGAGACCTATACAAAAGAAACGGCAGAGGATTTTCAAAAGCAGCAACTAAAGAAGCGAGAGGATCTGAAAAGCTCACCTTTTGCAGGGGCAGAAGCCTGTTCCTCCTGTCATGTTCAGGCGGCTGCCGTTTGGAAGGACTCTCATCATGCAAAGGCTTATGAGACTCTGCAAAAAAAGCAAAAAAATGAAGATTCCGACTGTGTCTCCTGCCATGTTTTGGGTCTTCAAAGTCGAGGTGGTTTTATTTCAGAGCAGTTGACCCCCCAATTCAAAGGGGTTCAATGTGAGAACTGTCATGGAGCCAGGGCGGAACATGTCAAAAATCCTCTCAAGAGGGATACTGCTCCTGGATCCCTCGCTGCTCGAGAGGTCTGCCTCACCTGTCATCGAGGCAATCACTCCCCCTCTTTCCAGTTTGATTCCTACTGGCAAAAAATTAAACATAAGTAAAAAATGTTTGACTGGAAAATCTTTACCTTTTTTTCTGATTGGATCGAATGTTATCGATATGTGTTTTTTAGTGCAAGCCAAGCAAAAAAGAAGACTCCCTACCTCCAAAAGCCATAACTTTACCTAATCAGATCGAAGTTCTTATGGTGTCCGATCCAAAAGCGGAAACATCCTCTGCAGCTAACAGCGTGAACCCTATCCTACTACCCTTCGAAGAGCTCAGCCAAGACTTGGAGACTTTGAAAAAATCACTTCCCACTCTCTAGGATGGCTGTAGTTCACAGAGCTTTATAGTGCATCAGTTGGCGTAGCCAGGAAAGCGGGAGCTAGGCAATGGCATCTGAACAGCGTGTGCAGCTCCTGCTTGCATCTGAGGAGCTTGTGAGTGGCTCATTAAAGCCTGCAATTCATTAAAGAGGTTCTTGCTTTTATGGCGGTAATGGGCGGTACTCATGGTTGTGAGAAGAGCCACTGTCCCAGCAAGGACAGCAGGTAAGGCTCCTGTGCCTGTTCGTATATAGAGGGTGATCGTACATTCACCACTTGCAGGGCAGTTACAGTTTACTGAACCTGTACTGTTTGTCTGGCTCAGAGCGATGGGAGAAAAGCTCAGAGACAGAAAGAGGAAATAGATGAGGACTTTTTTCATAGTTCACTTCTTTTAAAAAGTAGAAATGGATACCAGCTTCAGAATGGCTCATCCTGCCTGGCCTATTGCAGTGCAGCAGAGTAAATGGGAGGGGGAGCTGCTGCAACAATGTGGCCCACAGAAAAGGCACGACTTCTAACTGATAGCAGTTGTTCTTGAGTGCTACCGCACTTTTTGCGGTAGTAGACCGTGGTGAACACTGTAGCGAAAGATACCAGTGCAAAAATAACAGTGGGCAGTACCTCTAGGGATGTCAGTACGATATCAGCGGTCGTGCAGCTGCCGCTGGTTTGGCAATTGCAGGTCACTGCAGGGGACGTTTGGCTAAAGCCAACTGAAGAAAAAGTCAAAGATAGCAGGATAAGATAGACTATTAATTTTTGTTTCATAGGAACTAACTCCAATAGTTTCTGTTTCTAAAGAGGGCTTTACCCCCTCTTTAGGAATCTTCCCCCTGTTTTAGGCTTCGTTTTTTAGTCCCTGCATAGAGATCGAAGATAAGGAGTTTAGAAGGGATAGATCCGTTAAGAATTTTAATTTTCTTAGATGGCTTGAGCCCGATACTTTCCCAGGGGGATTCATCCTGGACGAGCAGGCAGGCCTTCCAGCCCGTAAATTGTTGTTTTAGGTGGTCCCCTACTTTTTTATAAAAGTCCTCGAGATCTGCCTCCTGTCCAGAGGAGTCCCTTGGATTGAGACGTTCCCCATACGGGAGATTGGAGACGATGATTCCCGTTTCTGCTGGCTTCTGGACATCAAAAAAAGATTGGCGAGAGAATTGAATATATTTTTCAACCCGAGCTCTCAGGGCTGTTTGTCTGCTTTCGTTTACGTAGGTTTCTTGGATGTCGGAAGCGTAGATGGGATGATCGATCTCGGATCGTTTCAACAGACGGACTTCATCTTGGACGGTTCTCCACAGAGCTGAATTGAAGTCTCCAAACTGCTCAAAACCAAACTCGCCCTTTTTGCGGTGGATGTTGCAAGCCTTTTGCAGGGCGAGGAAGCAGGCTTCTATGACAATCGTACCACTGCCGCACATGGGGTCCATGAGCACGGTGTCCCCTCGGTAGCCACTCAAGCGAAGAATGGCTGCCGCAAGGGTTTCTTTAAGAGGGGCTTCGTGGCTGCTAGTCGTCCTGTAGCCTCGCTTGTGCAGCGATTTTTTGCCACTGCTTTCGATGCTAAGAAAGACTTTTTGCTTTGCCATATGAGCAACGAAGACGAGGTCGGGTTCTTTTAAGTCGACAGCTGGTATGTTTCCCACTTTGTTTGCAAAGTAATCTTCAATCCCCTGCCTTACTTTTTTACTAATGTCATTGGAACTGAGAGCTCTGTTCCCTCGGTCTTCTGTAGAGCCGTCCACTCGGAAGGTCTGTTTAACAGAGAAAATTTCATCCCAGGGGATTTTTTTGCTAGCAATTCCATAAAGGGTGCCGGGTACAGGAGCTTTGAAAATCTTTAAAACTTTTAGAATTCGGCTAGCGGTCGAAAGAACAAGGTGGGCCTTGTAATACTTGGCCTCATCTACTTCAAACAGGATCGCTTTGTAGAGTGGGCTGATCTGGTCGGCTCCCAGTTCTTGAAGCTCTTGAATAAGAACAGGCTGTAGCTCTTCTGGGCAAGTCGCAATAAGTTGAATGTTCAAGGATCTGTCTTTCTGATCTTTATCTGGGAATGCACACGATGACGTAGCCTGGTCGAACAGATTGGTGTTAGGCCAGTAAGTCTATTAAGGGAGTTTTGTACAGACTAGAAGCAGCGGAGTCTACCCTGTATTTTTACGATACGAGAGCCACCCGTTTTGTGGCAGCGGATCAAGGCTTGTTCGTAGAGTTGGGCTTCTGTACCGTTGAGCGGATCGGAGCCCATTGCGTTATCTCGCTTCGTCGTGCACGAGCTCGAGAAAGATGCCAGGGGCAGAAGGAGCGACAACATGAGAAAATATTTCAACACTTTAGTCTGTCTCATCTTGAGTCTCCTCACTCTCTTCTTCTTGCTCTTTCAGGATATAATAACATGGGTTTGAGAACTTGTGGCAAGTTATGGGCCATCTTTTTAGGTTGTCATTTATTTGACGGGACTTACCTCCAGGAGTCCCCGCTCTTTTCTGCTCTGGATTTCTTTTCTTATAGCTTCACTATCTTTATTGACTTGCCCCGTGACAGACGAATTTTCCTGAGCCCTGCGGATAAGGTAGGGTATAGCCGCTCGGATTGGTCCGTAAGGAACGTACTTGCTGACATAATAGCCCCCATGGGCCAAATTGAAAGTTAGCGGATCGCTCATACCTAAGAGCTGGGAGAAGCAGAGATTTTGCTGGATAAGGGCTGGAGACAGGTTTTTTTGTTTGGCTAGGAAGTTTAGGGCCAGTTCTATGGACGACTGGTTGTGTGTCCCTACAAAAAGACTGATGTTCTCGAGACGTTCCAGAACAAAGGATAGGGCGCTAGTGTAGTCTCGGTCGGTCTTGTCTTTATGAGAATGAATGGGGTCTGGGGTGGACTGAGCTTTGGCTCGCGCTCGCTCTTTCTCCATGTAGGCGCCTCTGACCAGCTTGATCCCTACACTGATTTTTAAGGACTCGGCTTCTTTGTTGAGGGTGTAGAGGTAGTCTAGGCGATCTGTTCGGTACATTTGAATGGTTTGAAATACGATAGGCCTCTCTTTGTTCCATTTCAGCATATTCTCCCAGACAAGTGCATCGGCAGCGTATTGAATCCAAGATTCCTCCGCATCAACCAGAACTTGAATGCCGGCAGAGTGGGCTTTCTGACAGAGTTTTCGGAAGCGTTCGGTTCCCCTCTCCCAGTCTTTTCTTTCTCCGGAATTGAGATCAGCTAGGTGGGATTTGGAGACGATTTGTATACCTTGTCCCTTCAGGGCGTTTGATACTTTTTCAAGGAGCTTGGGATCTATGATGGCTGTAGGCTTAAAGACAGAGAAACGCAGTCCCCTATCTTGCGATGAATCTATGGCTCGCAGTACTTCTGTACAGCTCTGATCGCGTTCCTGTTCCGATGAACTCTGCTCACCAGCGAAGTCAAGGAGAGCATCAACCCCCTTCCGTCGAAGTTTTTCAACGAGTGACTCGCAGTCTTCTAAAGAAGTTCCCCCGCAGAAGTGCGAAAAAAATCCAAATTTTATGAGGCCGCTGACAGGAAGATGAAGCCTTAAGGCTAGCAGAAGTGACTTTTGACCCAATTGACTGATGAGAGGGTTTCCCATGATTTGGAAAAGCAGAGAGGCCTTGCGCAGTTCCCATGAGTTAAGGTGGCTGTAGGCTATCTGAGTGTCTTCAAGGTTCACCGGTCCTTTATTGATCAGCTTCCGCATTTCAGTCTGGCTTTCTATGGTTAGTCGTGTCTTCCATTTGGACGTCATCGGGATGGGGGACGGATAGAGTGCTATGCCACTCATCTGGAGTCCCGTCACTACGAGCGAAGTCTCGATTTTTAACCGAATGACATGGGTGACTCATAGAGTGCTGTGCTACTCAGGTTGGAGAATATCGAGAATATGGGATCGAATGAACTCTAAAATTGCAGGGCTATCAAATTTGGAGACAGCGTCACCCTGCGGCCCTACTCTTTTTGGTGAATTTCTTTCCAGAAAACTTTGCCGACTTCCGTTGTGAGATGGGCAGAAGCAAAAAAAAGTTTACAAGCGATTGTTTTTTTTGTGTTTTTTAAAAGTCTCGAGATAAATGTAAAAAACAGATGATTTCGACCCCCGGTCAATGCTATGTATACTAGGTTGAGAGTTTAATGTGATTCATAGGCTTTGAAACAAACAGTTGCGATGGGTGTGTGGGGCTCTGTTTTGCTCGCCCGTCTGCTTTTTTTTGTTTTTAAACTGAGAATCACGCAGTTTACTAAGTGCTTCCTGATTTAGGCGAGTTACTCGATGCCCCATACCACATGGGGTAATGAGAAAGATGAGCTATGGGTTATTACCCTGCAGGGGGCCAGATTACGGAGCTTTTTGAGAAATGGGAAAGAAACTTTTTGTTGGCGGTCTTAGCTGGGGCACAGATGACGAGATGCTTAGGGCTTCATTTGAGAAATTTGGTGAAATTGAAGAAGCCAAAGTGATCACAGACCGCGAGACTGGACGTTCCAGGGGCTTTGGTTTTGTGACTTTTAGTGACGATGACGCTGCCCTTAATGCCATCTCCGAAATGGATGGACATGCTATTGATGGCAGAACTGTGAAAGTCAACGAAGCAAACGACAAACCAGACCGTGGCGGTGCTGGTGGTGGTGGTGGTGGAAATCGTGGGGGCGGATTCCGTCCTAACCGCGGTGGAAGCGGATCTGGCGGCGGAGGGCCCCGATCTTTCAACTCACAAAGAAATCGATAAATTAACCCGTAGGGAGCGGTTTTCTTCTCCCTGCGTTCTTTGATCCGATGCCTGTAAGAAAAAAATGTAGACGCTGGGAACAATAAGAACTCGGCGTCTATGCAAGCCCTCCATCCTGGACTTCCCGTTTTGTGGTACGGTCGATAGCCCAGGGTGGATAGAGGCTGTGTTTAAGCCCTAAACCCTCTAGAATCTTTCCAACCATAAAGTCGATACACTCCTTTAAATCTTTTGGTTTTTGGTAAAAAGCAGGCATAAGTGGCATGATTTTTGCGCCCATTTTGGCAAGTCCTAGCATGTTTTCGAGATGGATGATGCCGAAGGGGCTCTCTCGAGGGCAGATGACGAGTTGTCTCCCTTCTTTAAGGACGACATCTGCAGATCGTTCGAGAAGGTTCTGAGATAGCCCATGTCGGATGCGGGCCAGACTACCCATAGAGCAGGGGACGACGATCATATGGGACGGGACGGAGCTGCCACTGGCAGGGGGGGCATAAAAGTCATCGTTGCGAAAAACAAAGATTTTATGGCTCAGTTCAGATGGTATTTTTTTTTGTAGGATCTTGAGTAGGCATAGCGCCTTGGTCTCGCGATCTTTTTTTTTGCCTTCACTTACTTTTTGAGCTGCTAATTCAAACCTAGCAACCGAGGCTCCACTCTCTGTGGCTACTACATAAATTTTTTCTACCGATTCGATCGGTGCTAGCTCCTGGAGCAGTCTCTCTGCGTAAATGGATCCAGAAGCTCCTGTTATACCTATGAGAATTTTCATCAGATAGCCTTCATGGAAAAGCGGTGAAAACCCGTTAGCCTTGAGCCAAGCTGTCTAAGTATTCATCGTAGAAGCTCGTCATGAGCGAAGCAATCTCCAGGTAAAGGCAAGAAGATTGCTTTGTCGCCTACGGCTCCTCGCAATAACGAAATCGCAATACTTAGACAGGTTGGAGCTAGAGGATCGTTAAAATTTAGGATAGGTCCGTTGACGTTCTCATCTCACCTCGCAGGAAGGGTGGTTTTTTCCGGGGGGCGCCCTCTTCTCTTTTTTCAGGGAGCTGAGGTTCTTTTTTCAGGAGTTCCCCTTCTGGGCTGCAAAGGAGGTCCTCGTAGGATCTCGTGTCTTGATCTAGGAGGGGGCGTCCCACAATGACTTCTTTTTTAGCAGACTTGCTAGGGCCGAGCTGTTTATAAGCGGCGTCAGTGGCAAAAACATAGGTGGAGGCGGCGAGTAGGCTTCGTTCCATAGATACATGCTTGTCGACTAACTGAGCTTCTTTAGGCAGAACTTGGCTTGGGAATTCGCTATAGCACCAGTCCTTTGAACGAAGGAGCATGGGGCAGGGTTGATCATGAGGGCATGGATAAAGTACCTTTAAGCCCATGTCCACGAGCTCATCCCTGAGCATCATGGCTGCTCTGGCAGTGAAATCTCGGCCCGGTTCTATGAGAAATATCAGGGCCTTCTTACCCCCTCTTTGTAGTTCGACAATAAATTCTAGGATCTTGCCCCTCGCCTTGGAGTTTGAACTGAGCTCATTCCAGATATAGCCTAAACAGACCATAACCAGATCAGAGTCAGATATTGAGGGACGAGTATTAAGCTCTTGCAGAGGCACTTTGCGTGGGTAGATACGAAGGTGTGGCTCGAGGTCTGTATCTTTCGGGTGTTTTGGTTTATCGAGTTCTTTGTAGAAGGCAAAAAAATCCTTGGCAGCTTCCAATAGGAGAGAATTGCTGTCGTACAGATAAGCGCGAGTTTCTTCAAAATGTGGTTTTAGAAGGGAGTAGAGCAGCTGAGACATGGCTCCACTTCCAGCTCCGAAGTCCCAGAGCAGGAGTCGAGGGGGTGGAGGCACTTCTTCCGAGTTTGTGGACGCCTTGGCCTTAGGTTTACGAGGCAGAAGTGCGCTCAAGTCCCAACGTTCTTCGAGTCGTTGCCAGGTGCCTAGGAGCCTGGTCGCATTGGGTAGATGAAATCCAAGTAGGTACGTGAAGATCTTTTTATGAGTGCTGAGCAGCTTAGGGGAGATGGTCTCTCTTCGTTCATTAAAAGTAGCTCGCAAATCTTTGATGGATTCACTTTCTTTACGGAGCAGGTGCTGGAGACTCCTCTCAAAATTGTCAGGGTCCTTTACATGGTGGGGGGAGAGCTTCAATAGCAGTCTGCGCCAAGATTCCGTGTAATTCTTTGGTATGTCTCTGAATTTTAAACTGACCATAACCAGATTCACTTTTCAATAAATTATTTGAAGATTAAACCACTCGCGGCCTTGTTATACGACGAGTGGTTTAATCTTCACAGAAGTTTTAAAAAATTAAATGAATCTCGCTACGCTCGGCTTAGGGCATCGCCAGTCGGCAAGACTAGTGATCCTAAAAAAATCGTGTTATTGCAGTCAGGTGTCCGGCACAGGTCTTTCTGTATTTTGACTTACACTAAAAAAGTTAGGGGATTATGTTGCAGGCAAAAAACTGTCCATCGAAAAAAATGTCAAAAGGAAATATTTTTTTATTCTTTCTTCTCATCTGCTTAGCGTTTCTTTCTTGGGAGAAACCAACTCCGCAGTTTTCTCGCGAACTCTCTTCCTTGCAGGTAGCTACACAGTTGTCCTTGCACTGGTTCTCAAATTTTGGTGAAGCTCATGCACAAACACCTGAAGAAGTTTTACCATCACCATCACCATCACCATCACCATCACCATCACCATCACCATCACCATCACCATCACCATCACCATCACCATCACCATCACCATCACCCATCGGTGTATCAGTAAACGTCACGGCAGCAGCTAGTCCCTCTTCTAATGCCAATATATCCACTAACCAGGAGACAAACCTAGCCTCGTTTACGACTTATCTTGGCATTATCGTCAGTTTTATCTCGGCCTGTGCCATTCTTGTAGGAACTAGTGTAGCTGTCTATCAGCTTCTAACAAGGGTGTCTTGTCCATTGAAGTCGACCGGTGACAAAATCATAGCTCAGAGTGTCGCTGAGACCTGGCTTTATGACAGTGTGCCTCGAGATCAGAAGCCTGCTCTAGATGGGCTTTTAATGGGAATTTTTAACAGAGCCACAAACGTCAGGATTTTGGTAAATCCCAGGCTTCTTCTAGGGTGTATAAAACGTAAAAGCGTAGGGGGATTCGTACTCGATGAACCTCTTCTGCCCACATCCCCATTTCGCATCGACGCTCATTTACTTAATCTAGATAAGTACAATTTTTTTGGGCATAGAATTCACGATGCGGTTGCTATGACCTCCATTCATGCTCATCGCTATGCCATGAGCACAGTTAAAGGTGATCTATCCACCTACCAGGCTTTGCAGCTCACAAGAGCTAGCCTTGCCCAATATCGGGATATGGTGCCAGCACTGTATCCTTACATGGAGCTGTTTGTCGAAGCGGCATCTTCAACATGGACAAGTTACCTTTCTCATGACCAAGAACGATTTTATATTCGACTATCTGCAACAAAGCCTATGGGTATTTTAGTTTTTGCTATCAAGCGAAATGTCGAGGCTGAGCTTCCTCCTGTATCAACGGCAGCGACTGCAGGGTCTCTTTATGGGAATACAGCGATTTTGCCTCCCCCTCCCCCCCCACTGCATCCCTACGCAAGGACTAATCATTATTTCTCCTCTCCATTTGTTTACGATCAACCTTAGGAAAAGGGGAACCAGCTGTGCGCATAATAATAGCGCTATTCAACGATGTAGGTGAGTGGTGCTGCGTACGTGCTAGGGATGTCACTTGTGGATTCGACAAGATAGGTGTTGGTGATCTGCTGGCTAGGTACAGTGATACAGCTGTTGGATGCATTTGTATAAGACCGAACAGAAGGTCGATTGAGAGAAACGACCCTATAAGTTTCAGAGCCTCTTGTGAAAGCTATCTCGAAGACAAGTGGCATAGGGAGTTGAATGGAAGGAGCTCCAGTGCACCCGTCTTTCTCCCAGTACATGAAGCTTGTTGAGCTCGGTACATCGATAAGTTTTCCACTTGAACTGACGGGAAAAACAAGATCAGCTGCATCATTGTAAACAAGGATGGTCTCTCTATCTGCTGAGTCAAATGGGTTGCCATAGGAAACGAATGCACCCAACAAGGTAGAAGACGAACTGTCTTTGACAAGAAGAGATTTTCCTGACAGACCCGTAGCTCCTTTTGCCCCTTGGGGACCTTGGTCACCAACTACACCCTGGCTCCCTTGAGGGCCCTTACCTCCCTGAGCTCCTGTCAATCCCTTGTCTCCAACTGCACCTTGGGAACCAGTAGGACCCTCTGCTCCTTTCACCCCTTGCAGACCTTGAGGCCCTTGAAAGCCTTTGAGGCCCTGAATGCCTTGAATGCCTGCAATGCCTTGAATGCCTGCAATGCCTTGAATGCCTTGAATGCCTTTGATACCCATTGCCCCTACGTCGCCACGTTCTGTACCGCTAGTTCCAGGCAAACCTTGTGTACCTTGCGGACCTGTATCCCCTACAGCTCCAATTACAGTACTGGTTGCTCCCTTGGGTCCGGTTGCCCCTTTGTCACCGGCAACGCCTGGTATACCCTGATCTCCCTCTGGGCCTGCACTCCCTGCATCTCCCTTATCTCCAGCCAGGTTTCCAGCTGCTCCAACTGGTCCTTGGGGACCGTCGGGACCCTTAAGTCCTTCAAGACCCTGAACACCTTGATCTCCCTTAGGCCCTGTTGCTCCAGCAGCCCCTACAGCCCCTGCAGGTCCCCTTTCTCCCTGAGGACCTTGAGTGCCTTTTATCCCTTGTACACCAGGGACACCTGTCTCTCCCCTGGCTCCCTGATCGCCCTGAGGACCGGTTGGACCGTCTTCTCCCCGGATACCGTCAATACCAGCCTTACCTTGAGTTCCTGCAGCCCCTGCAACTCCTCCGTTGCCTCTGAGGTCGATTTCATCCCACTGCTTGGGGTTATGACAATAGAGAAATTTAGAGTCTAGACTTCTAAACATCACTTTTCCATATTGGGCAGGAACACAGTCAGGGAGAGTCAGGAGGTTTTTTATACTAGATCCTTTGCTAACAACTTGGACGTTGGCAAGGTCTGTGCTGGCAAAGGCGTCATCGCTATTTGAGCTTTGATCCGGTTGAACTTGAGCTGCATCTATAGAATCGATGATCTCGCTCGAATTTTTTCCATTACAGGAAAGCAAAAAAGAGGATAAAACAGCCGGAACCAGAACAAACCGGCCTATATGCGCGACTATGAACTTGAGCCTTCTCATAAGCATGAAATTCTCTCTTTTTCTATACACATCTCTAAGGGAGAACTTCGGAACTTATGGGGATTATATTTAGGAAAAGAAAGTTAATCTAATTTATCTAGGTAAGTCATAGGCTTATGTGTGACCTGGACAGCCCTCTCAGCCTAATTTTGAGATGAAATCAAGGGGTAGCGGGAAGAATGTCGTCGTTTTCCCTTCTCCCGTCGATATTTCTTTCATGGTGTCTAGGTAGCGAAGAACAATAGCATTTTTTTGAGTCCCTAAGATTTGGGCCGCCTCAGCAAGCTTATAGGCAGCATTCAGCTCGCCCTCTGCAGAGATCACTTTTGCCCGCTTATTTCTTTCAGCTTCAGCTTGTTTAGCCATGGCTCGTTGCATTTCAATAGGAAGATCGATCGCTTTTACTTCCACAACGCTGACCTTGATCCCCCAAGGGTCTGTGTGTTCGTCCAAGATAAGTTGGAGCTTTGCGTTAATCTTATCGCGTTGAGATAGAATTTCATCAAGCTCGAATTGTCCGATAACAGAACGGAGGGTTGTCTGGGCGATCTGACCAGTTGCATTGAGATAGTCCTCAACAGAGATGACAGATTTTTCGGGTCTATCCACTCTGAAGTAAACCACCCCATTGACCTTTAGAGTTACGTTATCGCGAGTGATAATGTCTTGAGAGGGGATGTCTAGGGTGACTGTTCGAAGATCTACCCTTCTCATCTTCTCGAGTCCAGGAACGAGTATGATAAGACCAGGACCTCGGACCCCGGTGTAACGACCGAGCCGAAAAATAACAGCTCGCTCGTATTCGTTTAGTATTTTGACTGTGTTGAAAAGAACGACCACAGCCAGAGATACAAAAAACATGAAGAACATCATAAAAACCTCATTTAGATTCATTTCAGGGGGACAAACTGCGCAGCTGGTTTCCTTCGCCCCCTCCTTGTTTGATGGTGGGGGTGAAAGTCAAACTACAGCCACAGGAACATATTTATTCGATCTTCATCTGTCACCGTACAGGTCTCACCAATTTGGAGCGCTGTCTGGGACTTTGCTGTCCAGATTTCTCCTGCAACTTTGACTTGAAAGCAGTGGATGCCTGGCTCTGAGCTCGACCCTAGTTCGGGTAGAGTCGCAAGGATTGTAGCTGTCTTTCCTGCTAAAGAGTAATAATTTTTTTTATTCGAGTCTTTTTTCAAGTCCCGAAAAACTAAAAAGGTTAGGGAAAGAGCTGCCAGAGTTATGCAGGAGATAGTTGCAAAAATAAGTGGCAGGCTGATGTCGAGATAAGCGTTATCCGTTCTGAACAGAAAGAGTGAACCAACAGAAAGAGATAAGACGGCTACGAGAGAAAGTCCGCCATAACTTGTAATATACAGTTCTAGGATAAATAAGATAAATGCCAAGATGATGAGGGCTAAGGAACCGAAGTTGAGCGGAAGAACTTGGAACCCTATACCTGAAAGGATGAGAAGGATGCTACCCACTCCACCCGCTATAAACCCTCCTGGCGTTTGAAACTCAAAGTAGATAAGGGCTGCTCCCAGCATGAACAGAATATAGGTAAGGTCTGGGCTTGCTAATATGTTGAGCAGTTTCTGTCCGAGATCCATCGCTTGTTCATCAACTTGTGGGTTCAGGCATTCAAGTGTAAAAGTTTCACCTTGGATCGATATCTCTCGACCTTGAAGTTTTTCAACAAATTCATTCTGAGTGTTGGCGATGAAATCGACGAGTTTGAGTTCAACAGCATTCTGAGATTGGTAGGAGGCTGCTTCCTTTATCATATTGCCGAAGGCTTCTTGATTTCTGCCTCTGGACTGGGACAGACTTTGCACAAGGGAAACTAGATCATTGATCGCTTTGTTTCTCAGGTCTTTGTCTTCCAGATCTTTGCCTAGTTGTACAGGGGTAGCAGCTCCGATATTTGTACCAGGAGACATGGCTAATATGTGAGCACTGCTGGCGATAATGGCGCCTGCGCTTGTTGCAGAGCCTCCTTCAGGATGAATCCAAATGGCGGTGGGAATTTTACTGTTACCAATAAGGGCAAGGATCTCTTTGGTCGTAGAGACGAGACCTCCTGGGGTATTCAAGTTGATCAGGATGAGGTCATAACCAAGTTTTTGTGCATGTTCAAAACTTGTAGAAAGGTAGTTTAGAGTCGCTGGGTTGATCGAAGAATCAACCGTCGTGGATAGAATCTTTCGAATCGGAAGCTTCGTCCTCTCTCTAGCAAAACCTGAAAAAGATAGGAGGGCGAGGAGAAGGCTTAAACCAAATTGTAGTTTTGCCATCTTCAGTTTTAAAAAGTAAGTGCACATATATGTTCCATTCTCAGCAAGAGGGATTGTTCAGTGAACCATAAAAAGATAGGGGTCCTGCTCATCAACATTGGCTCCCCCCGCAGTACCGAAGTCCGAGATGTCCGAACTTACTTGAGAGAGTTTCTCTCCGATCCGCGAGTTGTAGATATCCCTTGGATTTCTCGACAATTGCTATTGAATCTCTTCATTTTGCCTTTTCGACCAAAAAAGTCTGCAGAGGCGTATAAAAAAATTTGGCTCGAGTCAGAGGGCTCCCCACTCATTGCTTATAGCAAAAAATTCCAGGAAAGTTTGGGTAAAAAACTAAATTCTGGCTTTCAGGTTGAACTTGCTATGAGATATGGGCAGCCCAGTGTGTCTTCTGCTCTTGAAAAGTTGCGGGGCTGTTCGCGATTGATTCTCTTTCCTCTCTACCCACAATACGCTTCCGCTTCGACTGCTTCTTCGATGGCCTATGTTTTCAAAGAGTTGTCTAAGCGCATGGATATGCCCTCTGTACAGGTGGTACCACCTTTCTATCAAGAGCCCGGTTTTATAGAGGCTTTAAAAGAAGGTATTCTTTTTGAGAAAAATAAGCTGGCCAGACCTTGGGACCATCTCTTGTTTAGCTTTCATGGTATTCCCGAACGCCAACTTCTTCGTACGTGTGGCTTTGGGGGAGAGGCTTATTGCTATCAGATGCAGTGCTTTATCACAGCCAAGAAAGTGGCGGAATCTTTAGGGCTGACAGGTCGAGATTACACCGTGTCCTTCCAGTCTCGACTAGGAGTGACGCCATGGATTAAGCCTTATACGGATCTTGTATTAAAAGACCTAGCAAAACAAAAGTCTATCCGAAGATTGGCTGTCGCCTGTCCGTCGTTTGTTACAGACTGTCTCGAAACCCTCGAAGAAATAGGTATGCGTGGCAGAGAAGACTGGATTGAATTGGGAGGCGAAGATTTGCACCTCATCCCCTGTTTGAATATGAGTGATTCTTGGGTTGAGTTCTGTTCTCAGAAAATTCAAGAGGCTGCTTGGTAAGGCCTGTTTTATAATTCTCGGCCGAAATCCTCCCCTTTGAGGATTTCGGCCGAGAATTATAAAACAGAAATAGATTTTTAATAGGATAAAATGTGGAAAAATTGCTAATTATTGATGATGAAACTGATATTTTAGATTTGATCTCAGATCAGGTTGAGGCTTTAGGATTAAGTCTGATAGTTTTTAAAGCAAAAAGATTGTCAGAGGCAGAGATGTATGTGAAAGAGTGTGATTTTATTATTTCTGATGTTCAGATGCCAGACTCTGATCGCTTAGAAAGATTTCTTCAAGATTCTGGTAAACCCGTTATGAGAATAACAGGGCAAATTTTTGATTCGAAAATTTATAATGATTTAATTCTGGCAAAGCCATTTAGTCTCGATGATTTTTCGAAAAAAATAAATTCACTCCTAGAAAAGAAACATAGAAAATAGAATGGATTTGATCGTAGAAAGCTAGCTTATATTTTTCTTTCTTTTTAGATTAGCGGAAGCAACGTCATAAAGTCGTTGAGACAGAGCTGGGTGAAAGAGAATTTCACCGTGAGTGGGAACGAAGCACTGTGGGCGATCTTGGGCTAGGTTTTCTTGCAGCCATTGGAGGAAGTCCTGCCGATCAGAGACAGCAATCAGACGAAAGACTCTGGAAGAATGGAGTCCAGGAGCTGTGCCCCCCAGTCGGAGAATGAAGCCAAAAAGTCCGGGAGGAAGTTTAGGAATGTTGAAGAATAGATCACCAAATATCCACATCTTTATATCTGGACGCTCCAGACAAAGTCCGATTTCACCTGTTTTTAAGCCTCTTGGCTTTTTTAGAGTCACTCCTTTTGGTAAAATGGGAATCAAATCAACGATATCCAGCCAAGAAACTTTGGTCTGTTTTTTCAGACGGGGATGAGCCTGTAGGTGTGCAAAAAATTTGGCTTTGGGGTAGAGCTGTTGCCACCCATCGGCAGCAAGAGTGTGGTAATGGTTGGGTGAAATCACCCAGCGGACATCACCAATCTTCGCTAGCTCAGAATGAATGTCTTGCCCCAGATTTCTTACGGGATTGTAGACGATGAGCCCTCCATCGTCTGTACGGATAGCTACCGTCCGCATTGGGAAGAAATTTTTCGGTTGCAGGTTGTAAGTCCAAACGTCATCAAAACCTTTGATGTCTTCCCAACTCTGTATTTTGCTTGTTTGTATAGCAGGTCTCTTGAAAAAAAAGCATATGATCTTCTGCAGGTCTATCCGAGTTCTTTGTCCTCTCAGCCTCCTCCAGTGAGCGTAGCTCACATCTTCTTATCGTTTACCGGGACCTGCTTCCCACAGATTTTAAAACAATCTTTAGCTAAATACACATTAAAGTAATTGAGCGCTGATGGTTCCTTAAAATTTTCCCAGGACTTTTTTTCTTTGAGTTTGCTCAGATCTTGGGCGAACTGCCTGGACCATAGAACCTATCGATGATAGACTGCAACTACTTTGATTGTAGCTGTTTCAATCTTCTGTTTGATAGGTGGTTGATATGCTGTGTCGTATTTTAAAAATCATTATCTTTATGACCTGTTTTCATGATGTCGTAATTTATGCTGCTGATCCGATACAAACAGCAGTTGATAGTGTCGTGCGTATTACAATATTGCATACCAACGATACTCATGGTCATTATCAGAAAGACCAAAGAAGTCGTGCTTGTGGTTTTGCAGCTCAAAAAAGTTTAGTTGATGAAATTCGTAAGGAGGTCGCTCGTGAGGGAGGCCATTTACTTATTCTTTCCGCAGGTGATATCAATACAGGCGCACCCGAGTCTGGTTTTTTTCGAGCAGAGCCAGATATTATATCCATGAATATAATAGGTTATGATGCGATGACCTTGGGTAATCATGAGTTCGATGGAGATTTGGATAAAATTTTTAAGCAACAAGCTTTAGCCAAATTTCCATTCCTATCGGCTAATACATATCTCAAGAAGGAAAAAAAACTATTAGTTAAGCCTTATATCATTAAAAGGTTTGGTGGCCTTCATATTGGAGTCATAGGTTTTACAACGACACAAACTGGAAATATGACCTTGATCCCAAATATTGAATTTCGTGATGTCTTCTTGACTGCTGAGGAATTGGTGCCCCAGTTGCGAAAGCAAGTTGATTTTATCATAGCCCTTACTCATTTAGGGTTCTATCTTAATAACGAAGACGGTCTTCATGGTTTTGGAGATATTGAGCTTGCGAAAAGCATGCACGGTCAAATTGATGTGATCATTGGTGGTCATACCCATACACGTCTTGACCGAGCTTACATTGTCGCAAGCACTGCAATTTTACAAGCTTGGGAGCATGGAAAAGTTCTTGGTCGTGTTGATCTCATCTTTAAGAATAAAAAATTTATCAGTCTGGATTATAAACTTATCCCCATTAATCCAGAAGAAGACTCAGACCTGGATACAAAAGTCCAACTGTTGCAGGTCTCTCACTCTGGTCAGCAAAAAAAGATCGTTCCGGAAGATCCAGAGTTGCTTCACTTATTTGAACAATATAACGAAAGAATTAAGGATCGTTTCACGAAAAGGATTACTAGAAGTAAAGGATTTTTTTGGGGACGCTCTTCAGCTCCTCGTGGTGAGACGAATCTTGGTCGCCTCGTGAGTCAGGCTTTTTGCGAGGAAGCGTCTGGCAAAGTCTGCTTTGTAAAAACCGGGGCCTTGCGTATCGACCTCGTGCCAGGGGATCTTACATATTCGACACTAGAGAAATTGATGCCGTTTCACAATCGAATGTGTAAAGTTGAGTTGAGCACATCTGATTTTGTAAAATTTATAGAAACCCTTCTACGGCAAAACTCAGAAGACGACGTTCATTTTTTTGGGATAAAATTTCGTCTTCTAAATGGATCTATTATGATGTTGACCGTAACGGACAGCAAAGGGACAAGGGCTCTGGTCAGCGATTTCAAAATCATGAGAGAAGAGGATATCCAAGTTGTTTCGTCTTGTTATCTCATGTCTGGCAAAGATAACTCTGTAGACGCCTCTAATTTCTCAAGTTTTGTGAGAACAGATTTCATTGACACAAATATTGTGGAGAACTTCTTACGAAAGAAACAAGAAATCAATCCAGAGGACTATGCCACTCCTTCACGCGTAGATCACAGTGATGAGCTCTAATCATTGGTAATGATCGCTTAGCTAAATAGTTCATGCCATTGTCGATTTTAACAGCAACAGATCTTAAAAAGTGCTTCTGTTGCTTTAGAAATCTTGCCTTGACATAAGATATGGTCATTGTTTTGTCTCCCGCATAATTTTGTCTCTCGCATAAAGTTTTATAGAAATGGAATTAAGCTCCAATCCCACAAGGGTGCTATTTTGGGGGCAAATCAGGTAAAGTAGTAAAGGTTGGGTGAGGTAAGAATGGCAGTTGTGGCAATCTCAGAAACGACTGGCTAATTCAGACCTAAAATGTGGCAAATAGAGTCGGACCTGTGCTTGACTTAGTAAATATACAGTCGATAGTTCGCTTGTAGAGATGATTTGGCCATTTTGAACTAGCGCAGCGAGTAGATGTGGTAAACTAATAGAGCGATCTCTTCTGTCACGGATAAAAACAATTCGTTCTGAGCTCTTTCTTGGTGCAATCTACGGAGTTGCGGAAGGAGCGTGGGCTAAAGACGGATGTCTTTGTACTGTTTTATTGGAGAAGGCGTTAGGGCTAATAAATAGGAGAAAAAGACTTAAAATACTTTTTCCACGCATTTTATTTCTCTATTTATAGATTGTAATTGATGGTTACGTATGAGCTCCACTGATCGCCAATGTCATTCGGTTAAGCTCCGATACCCCTCGACTTCGCTCGGGGTGACGTCGTCCCTACCAGTTAAAACGCTGTCACCTCGAGCGAAGTCGAGAGGTATCGAGTTAAAACAAGACAGGCAGGTGAGGAATTCCACCTTAACCAAATGACATTGCCCTGATCGCCTAACATCAGGGCAAAAAAAATCCCTAAAAATAGGACAGTCAATTCATCTTAAAAAACCCGCGGGCTCTTATAAACTGTCCAATAGTCTCCTTAGTTTGCTATCATATAATAAGCTCCTTTTAAAACATGCCATACAAAGGGTCATCTATGCTGTCGTTAGTTTGGAAAAAAAAATTAGATATAGTCTCTTTGTTGTCATGTTTTTTGACCTTTTTCATGACCTCACCTTATCTTGCTTATGCAGATGCTACAAGAATACACCGGCAAAAGAGCACGGCTCGCCATATCGATAATGACTCTAGTCCTGATGACAAGTTAAATACAAGGACAATAGAAAAATTTATCTCTTTGGAGTCTCGCCCTACATTTAGCTATGACGTTGGCGAAGCCCATACGGAAAACAGCGTTGAATATGGCCTGCAACTCTATAACAGGACTAAAGTTTCTTATGTCCAGACTTTTTCTACAAACTTGTATCAACCCAAAACGAAAAAAAGTGTATTTAAAGTCCCTTATGTAAGGCTTTATGATGGATATGTAAAAGCAAAATTTAGTGAACTTTGGAAAAGTACAGATGAGAAGTCGAAGCTTTCTCTTCAAGTTCGTTCTTACCTACCAACAAACTCAGCTACGGAATCGAGTTACTCTCGCTATGAGCAAGGTATGATTATGACTTTAAGGACCTATCTGACTCTCGAAACCATGTTCTCAGAAAGTGTCAAGGGTGTTTTTTCAGTTGTGCCAGCAGTCTTTTTTGCTCGAAATAGTGGTTACACTTTTAACGATAAAAAGTTTGCAAGAGAGACATTTGAAACTCAGCTTGTCTCTAAATTGAATTTCAAACTTCCTAGCGAGTTAGAATTTGAATTTCCAATGATTCTTCAAATGACTAAATTTAGTAAGTTTGATACGGCAGCAAAACTTGACGACACATGGCGAGCTAATTTATCTATCGAACCAGAATTAGACTGGGCCTATACAAAAGGTCAGACTGCAGGCATAGCCTTTATTTCAAGTAGCCTTATCACAGAAGACTTTAAATCTGAGCAGTTTGACAAAGCATTTCATAAGGGCAAGGTGCAACTTATTTGGAATATAAAGTTCTAGACTGACGAAAAGAGTGCTAGATGACTTGTGGGATAGTTTCTTAGTATAATTGGAGTGAGTATGTGCCGTCCTGTGAAGTGCAGATCTTGTGGCAAGACAACTTGGCAAGGTTGTGGCGCTCACATCGATCAAGTTATGAGCCAGATTAAAAAAGAAGATCGATGTATTTGTGAACCTCCCAGCAGGAAGAAATTTCTATTTTTTTCAGATTTTAATAAATTGATATTTCGGGAGTTTTTTATGAAAAAGAATGTGCACATAGTAGATCGAGTTGTGAGAGTTTTAGGGGGACTTTTTCTTTCCAGTATGGCGTTTTGGGGACCAAGCAACTACTGGTTTCTTTTAGGTTCTATCTTTGTTGTGACAGGCCTGGTGGGATCTTGTCCGATTTACTCGATCTGTAGGATAAGTACAGCTCCAAAGGAAAAGTAGGTTAGCTTGCGTAATTTCTATACAGCTGGTATTGGCTAATAATATACGGGATATCGATCATCCCAAGCTACTATTTCATATTTTGGCGGTTGACGAGGTTGAACTTGGACATGCCTAGCTATGCCAATGATACGAGTAAATTCCTGCTCCAGGATAAAGAAAAGTGTAGCTGTTTTTTCGTCTTTGCCAGCGGATGAGTGATAGAGATTATATTTAAGAGCCCCTAAGTTCACAGTGCCAGAAAATTTACCCCTATTAGAAAGAATATCATTTAAGGCTTGGGAAAGCGCTGAAGGGTGCAGTTGGTTGTGCGACCAATAGCGCAGTTGCCATAAAATTCCTGATGGATCATCCGAGTGGTAGTGTTGCTCTCCATAGCGTATACGTGTCGTAGGGTCTGCATAAAAAGTTGGTAACAAAATACCAGCATAGGAAAGTGATGAAGTCATTGCTAATATAATAAAAAGTAAAAGTTTCTTTGCCATACTCTTCTCCTAAGTGTCTTTTTTTATATGAGGGACTATCTCACAAATCCTCTAGCTGCCTATATCCGTCGCTACGTTGCTCAGTCCTTAAGTGCTTGCTATATGACTTTGAGATGGTTGGTTACCTTTTTCTCGGTGCTTTAGATACATGTTTTGGAGGCTAAAGACAAGCGTCATTGCTGTATGTTCCTCATCGTCTGGCTCAGCTTTTTCCAGCCCCTCGTTATCGGATGAGATACGGATGGTGCTCCGTCTAGTAAAGTGCTTTTGCTATGAAATAAGCGACTGTTGTCGACACCCCTACACCGATGAGTCCAGGGACCATAAAGCTATGGTTGAGGAGATAGCTTCCTATTTTGGTTGTGCCCGTGCGATCCATGTTAATCGCGGCGAGGTCGCTTGGGTAAAAAGCAAAAAAGAAGTATGCGTAACTAGCAGGTAAAAGACCCAAGAGAAGGGAGAGGGGAAGACCTAGAGCTAACCCAAAAGGCAACATGATGATAAGAGTGGCTGCTTGACTTTTAACAAAAGCCGATACGCAGAACATAGCAATACCAAAAGACCAAGGGGCAAATTTAACCATCTCACCAATTTTTTCTATCAGAAAGTCCTTATTAGCATTAACAAAAGTATCACTCATCCAAGCAATACCAAAAATGGAAACGAGAGCAACCATTCCAGCGTTGAAAATACTCGAATTCGCAATATCCTTGGCTTTGACTCCACTTGCAAAAAGGATAAAGGATCCGATAGTTAACATAACGATTTGGACAACCGTTGTCATGGGGAGGGTCTTGCCATTCGCTAGAGGTAGGAATTGGGGGAATAGGCCAAGCATGATAATGGTCAAAACACCTATGAAAAATAACAACAACGAAATTTTTGCAGAAAAAGAAATGTTTTGGTCCAGGGTTGTCACACTTGTCTGCAGAGACTCTTTAAATTCAGGGTCTTTTAGTTTTTCTTGAAATTCTTCGTCTTTATCGAGATCTTTTCCTCGATGAAAACTCCAGATCGCTGCTGCTAGTACTCCTATGAGTCCCGCAGGGAAAGTAACCTTGAGGATGTCAAATGGAGTTAAGACGAAACCTGACTTTGCTGCAAAAGCAAGAAAAGTGGTGACAGCTGCTGCAACCGGGCTAGCTGTGATCCCCATTTGTGCTGCAACACTTGAAATAGCCATAGGTCTTTCCGGTCTTACCCCCGCCCTAAGAGCTACATCTGCAATGACTGGAAGTAGCGTATAAACAGCATGACCGGTCCCCATGCAAACGGTAAGAAAAAAAGTTGAAAGAGGAGCTAGGATCGTTACATATTGAGGGTGCGTCCGTAAGATTCGCTCTGTGATTTGTACCAAAAATTCGAGACCTCCAGCAACTTGTAAAGTTGCTGAAGCACTCACTACAGCAAGGATGATCAGCATGACGTCAATAGGAGGTGTGGATGGAACTTCGCGAAAACAAAATGTAAAAACAGCAAGTCCAAGCCCCCCAATGAGTCCTAACGCCATCCCTCCTTTTCTAATCCCAAGCAAGATGGCAGCAAACAATATGATAAATTCAAGCCCAAAAACTAACATAGAATAAACCTCTATCTTTTTGAGATGCCGATCCCCGACTAGATGATGATATCATGTTTGCCTTGTGACCCTTATTGGTACAAAATTATCATATTTGGAAATATTTATAGTTCACAAGTACCACTAGTGCAGGCCAACTCTGCCTGCGGCTGCGTGTTGTCAAACATTTCATATTCCGACAGCAGCGAGAGGTCTAAGTTCGATAATGCACTTAAGCGCTTCTCGTACTCCTCTTTAGATATTTTTTCATAGGGTGCTAGCTGGTAAACATGATCCGAGGCAGGAAGAAAACTAAGCCCTCCAATGATTTCCCAATTTCGGTAAACCCAATCAGCTACGCGGACCCATTCATTATCTTTGACATAAATGGTGACGCTTGGATTGTGCTCGGTAAAGCTAAGTTTTACTTTTTTCCAATACTCGAGCTGCTCTATAGCGCTCATCTTGCTTTGTAATATGGAAGTTTCTGGGGCCTTTTGTGGAAATTCTAAAACCCAAGTCGTTGCATTTTCAACAGATTGCCCAACTTCGGGAAACATCGGAACATCTTGATCTTTTGCAAGCTTTAGCAAAGGATCGTTATAGGCAATCCGTATTCTCCGGATATAATAATCAGCAAAGGCCCCATGCAGGCCGCTTGAACAGCCTACCATCTGGCTTACATTTCCAGATGGTTTTACACAAGTGATGCATGTAGAGGGATTGATTTCAAATTTTTTAGCGTATTCTTTGTTTGTGACGAGAGCCTCTTCCTTAAGTTCGTTTAGAACTTCTCTCTGGCTTACAGCTATGCAATCCATTTGACCTGTGAGGGACACTCCCAAGAGTCTTTCTGTTTTGCAGTTGTCTGCCCAGGCTTCTGGAAGATATCCAAAATTAGTCAGTGTGCTTTGGTAAGTACCTATGATG
>JAGNWK010000092.1 GCA_017985985.1 Oligoflexales bacterium | reverse complement strand
AAACAGCTTCAAAAATACTGCGGAAGGGGTGTTTGGGAGGTGCTCCCATTTTTTTTCGAAGAGATGTTGAATCAGGTTCCAAACTTTATCTGAGAGTGTCATTGTGGTCTCGGGGTGTAGAGATTTAGCGGCTAACTCAAATAACTACACCCTCCTCTAAAAACACATTTTTATCCATATTTTTCAGCATATTGCCCGCCATTCGACTTATGGGATGGTTCCTATTATTTTTCCTATCTTCATTGGTGATCTCTCGGAACTGTGGCTTCCCAGGTTCTTTCACGTATAAGAAGCTTATCTTTAAGAAGTCGACGTGTCAGACGGTAAAAGAAATTTTCTTTGTCACCACTAAATTCTAGTTTTGCTAACCATTTAATGACGCCATCTTTTAAATGAACCTCTGTTTCAGCATCTCCTCTAACGGAACTAAAAAGTGTGCGATCGTCGATCGAGTAGCTCAGTTGATCGGAATTTTTCTCTGAGCCCCAAGGGAATTCGTTCAAACTCTTGCCTCTCCATAAGACTTTTGTGAGTCCTTCTTTTTTATCAATTTGCCATGTCCCTGGCCAGAGAGCGTCATCACTGCGTATTTCAGGATGAGAGTCGCTAGGTTCAGGATCTAAAAAATGGGGTATGGAATTGTTGTTGATAGGTACTACTGGGAGACTTATTTTTGAAGAGAAACCTCTCCCTAAAAATACCGAAGTATGCATAGCTTCTGGACTTGGAAAAATCATAGGCCATAGCGCATTAGAAATAGCGATTCTGACTTTATGACCTTTGGGAAATTTCCAGGAAGTGAAGTGTAACGGTATCGTCAGTGAGTAAATTTGCCCAGCTTTTGTGTAAGTTGGGTTACGAGAGGAATTACGTTGAGAACTATTGGCTCCTGCCCCAGTGATAAGAGTCACATCACCGTCTGGAGATAGATCCGATAGTCGTACAAACCAATTGGCTTGTTTGGTACTTGCCGCAACGTGCAACTCTAGTTCTGGGAAGCCGAGTATAGCTATTTCTGTTTCAAGGCTTTCTGAGTCATAAACAAGGCTTTTAGCATCATAGTTTTTCTGATCACCTGTAAGGTCTCCCCACCATAACCCTGCTTCGATGCCAGAGGAAGGAAGATATTCGAGAGAATCTATACTAGGTGCGGATTCTTTAGCGGCTAATTTATGAGGATGACTCATAAAGAGGGTTTGAGATTTTAGATCTTTGGGAGGCCAAGCCTCTTCATTGCGCCATTTTCCAGGGATTATTTGTAAATGGAGATCAGGCTTATACCAATCTCGCATATAAACAGCTACACGTGGCTCATTCATGATACCGGTTTCTTGTCCTTTCAGCCAGTAATCCCACCAACGTAACGCTTCGTGTCTCCATTCGATTGTAGGTCCTGGGTCAGCGTTGTGAGGCATAGTGTGATTCCAAGGCCCAACAATAGCTTTCACTGGACTTTTTACGTTTGCTAACATTCTGGGAATACTATCACGATAGCCATCATAGAAACCCCCAATTAAAAAAGAGGGAATTTGAATAGTACTATAATCAGAGCTGAGAGAACCCTGATCCCAAAATATGCCATCTCGCTGGTGTTCAAGATATTCGAGTGACCATGGTTTAATGTCAAAACGTTCTTGGAGGGTCTTTTCATCTAAGGGAAAATCTGGTGCTCGTGATTTTGTACTAAATAGGTCCATTGATAAAGTATATGCATCGACATGAACAAGCCCATCAATATAGTGGATATCATCTTTGAATAAGCGGTCAGAAGCATCAACAGCAAGAATAGCTTTGAGAGCCGGGGGTCTACGCATAGCCATTTGAATCGAGTTGAATCCTCCCCACGAAATCCCAAACATACCTACTTTGCCATTGGACCAGGTTTGACTTGCTAACCACTCTATAATTTCTAAGCCATCACGCTGCTCTTGTTCTGAATACTCACGAAAAGGTAAAACTCCCTCACTAGTACCGGTCCCCCTAATATCAACACGCGCTGTCACGTAACCACGATGGGCAAAATAAGTGTGAATTTCATAGTCTCTTGCTGCAAAAGCATCATCTTTACGGTAAGGCAGATATTCTAATAGGACTGGTAATTTTTCATCACCGCGCTCAAATAATGGTCTGTATAGCGTGACAGATAAGCGGATACCATCACGCATAGGAATCCAGTCTTTTTGAATGTCTATTTTAGGGTAAGTGATCGGGGAGGCGTTGCTAACGAAAGCAGTTAGAAAGGAAAGCAGTAAAAGACAACATAATTTTAACAGCATTGATTTCTGATCTCCAACCGTAGTTTCTATGCTTTATGAAAATTTTGGTTTAGGAGACAGTAGACACAGCATAGTCCAATGGCACCTTCACCCATAAAACTGTCGAGTTTGGCTTAAAACTTATTTTACAGCTTGAAGAACAAAAAAAATCCGTAAAATGAGTGGCGGTCTTACATGGACTGGAAATCTGAATCTTTGGGTAAAAACGAAAGTATAAATGAGGGGGAGAGATTAGTCACAGGCGTATGTTTGACGCCATTCTGTCATCTCTGAGGTTGTGGTGCTGGTCGATTTAGATGGTCCAAACAACGAGCTTCTTTCCTCTTTTTCCCTAGCAGAACTACTTGTCCCTACGACAGATTCTCCTTCTTCCGTAATTTTATACTTACCATGACAGTTGCTGCTCATCATTTCAAGAGCTTCTGTCTTAGCATTCGCTCCCCCATCAAAGCCCTGGGGTATAGCAATAACGCCCCCTTTACCTGGCTGGGATTTCACAACACGGGCATGACTCTGGAAAAGGTGGGCACAAGAAGTCGTGACCAGAAATAAAGTCGCTAGAAAGCTGATTCGAATGAGTTTCATAAATATCTCCTAGTTTATAACTTTGGGTGTTGGGAAGAAACAGCTATACCAATTTCTCCAACACCTCTTCCTTACTATTTTTCAGTGAAAATTTAACTATAAATCACACCGGCTAGCAATGATCCAATAAAGGGCGGCACCAACTAAAAACAATATAAAAAAAAACAAAAGATAAGTCATGCTCATTTACGCTCTCCGAGCTGCGCTAATATATAAACCTCAAGTTGAGGAAGATTTGTACTGTTCGTCAGGAGGACAAGCTTTTCTTTTAGAAACTTTTCTTTCTCTAGTTTTTTCAGAGTCACCTTAAAAATCCACTGGCTTGGATCCTCTACACTTTGATGATAATCAATATCGAAAAGTGAGCGATCGTACATCAATTCTTTGACCTGAAAGAGATAGGATTTTTGCCCTCTGATCACAAAGTGTCGATCCTGTGGTGTCTGCTCGAGCGTCACCCTTCCGAAATCAACCACAGGAGGATCTGCCAAAAACTCAGGGACAATGTCTGCTTTAACAGAGAATTCAATCTCAGGACGAGCAAGGTCATTGGTATAAACCTTGAATGTTTTTTCATGGACTCCCAAAAAAGTGGCTGTTGCTAATTCAACAAGCAGATGGCCCTCCTGCTGGGAAGCGTAAGATTTTTTATTTTCTTGAATGCTCAGACAGGGACAGGAGCGTTCCACTCGTAAAAATTTGAGAGAACTGCTGCCTTCATTTTTGAACGGGAACTGGAAGCTAAGTCGCTGCCCCCGAACGACCTGTCCAAAGTCATGAGAGGTCTTTTGGAAGATAACTCGAGCATCATCGCGGCTTTTCGACTTCTTTTTAGCCAACGCTGCTTCCCCAAAAAAGAAGCAGAGCGGGAAAATCATGATCTTTAAAAGACTCGGCAATTTGTTCACGTTCAAAAGGGACTCCGTAAGGTCGAAGTAGGTTTGTGACGTTCTTCTATACCACGAGATCTTCTTCTCAAACAGTTTGATAACTGTTTGAGAAGAAGGCTTAACGTGAGATCCAAAGAGTCATAGAGACACGCACGCTGAAAACACCTTTTTGAGAACTTAGCATGAGGCGGAAAAATGGCGAACAAAGAAGATTCTAAAAAGTCAGCGAAGGAAAATGCCCGTTTTTATAGCTACATCCTCATAGACAAGACTCAGAGCTGGGGCTTAAAACTGCTGCTCTTCTTCATGTACCCCGTTTTCTTGTTCTTCATGGCCAAGATTCTCGTTTCAGGTCAAAGCTGGCAAGCCTACTTCGTCCCTATCCTTTTCTGCGGCATCCTTATCTCGATTTATCCGCTTACTGAGAGTTGGATTTATCGACCCTGGCAGGCAAAAGCAAGGAAGCATGAGAGGCACTATCTCGATTGACAGACATCTGCCTTTTAGTTCAATCTTAGTCCATGAACTGGACAAGCTCAGAATTCTCCCTCATCGTTCAAGTACAGTCTGCTCTTAAGCAGAGGGGCCGGACTATGGCCACAGCAGAGAGCTGTACGGGGGGTCTTTTAGCAACATTGATGACGGAGCTTCCTGGCAGCTCAGAGGTCTTTCTCGGTGGTGTCTGCGCCTATGCAAACGCGATCAAGCATAGGGTTCTTAGTGTCCCTCAAGCTACTCTCGATCAATATGGGGCTGTCTCTAGAGAGGTCTGCCTAGAACTCGCTCGTGGGGTTCGCTCCCTTATGACCACAGACTATGCCCTCGCCACAACCGGCATAGCGGGTCCAGACGGTGGCTCAAAGGAAAAACCAGTCGGTACCGTCTGGTGTTGCTGGGTCAGCGCAGAAAGAGAGGAGTGCTTCTGTCTCAAACTATCCGGAGACAGGCTGTCTATCCGGAGACAGACAGCCTTCATCCTTCTTGAAAAGACCCTCGAGTTTATTGCTTAGATGGCTTGAGCCAGTATTTATGATAGACGTCATTGCGAGTAAAGCGGAGCAATCTCCGTGTAAAACCAAGATTGCTTCGTCGCCTACGGCTCCTCGCAATGACGAAATCAGGGGCAGGTTGGAACGGAAGCGAAAGCTCGTATCGTCATCTCGAGCGGAGCGAAGCGTAGTCGAGAGATATCATAAGCCCCCTCAAGCGGGAATCATTCGTATTAAGGATGAAGTTTTATATGTCTATTTTAAGAATTTTAAGTTTATCCATCTCTCTTTCTCTTGGCTTGGCAGCCCCTTGTTATCTTGCCGGCGCCACCCCAAAAAAGGAAACCCTCCCTAAGGCAACTCCCAGCCCCAAAGAAGCTCCTGCTCAAAGCACTCCCACACCAGGTGAAGCTCCCAACAAAAATGATCCCAACCTTAAGGTGGAGGAAATCCGTCAAATTCAAGGCAAGATGAAGAGCTATGAAAGTCTGTCCGTTGAATTTTCTCAGAGTGTTTTTAAAAATTTAAGAAAAAAAACAGTTACAAGTCGCGGGGAAGCTTTCTTTAAAAGACCAGATCGATTTCATTGGCGCCTGCTCAGTCCAAAACCTGAAGAGTGGCTGTACGACGGCAAAGACCTCGTAAACTATTTCCCCACGAAGAAAGAAGCTGTGCGTTACAGTGCAAATGCTGCCAAAGGTCGCAACCTGCGAGAGCTCGTCGACATGGTGCTCGATTTTAATAAATTGCTTGATCACCACAAGCTAGTCTCGGCTGTAAAAGAACCAGGACGTATCCTGGTTGAACTCGCCCCCGTAGACAGCAGTGAGATGACAAAAATTGAACTCGTCATCGATGAAGCTAAAAATTTTGTGAGTAGCATTAAAATGCACTTCAGGGGAGGTAACGTTACCACCCTCAGTTTTTCAAGCCCAAAATTTGATAAGTTCAGCGAAGCCGGTTTCAAGGTTCCTGAGGGGATTAAATACTCTCAATCCTTCTGATCTTCTTCAGGGAACCAGCTAGCAGTTTTCCCCTAACCCCTTTGCCAACTACTGACTTGTCTGTAGTTTAGCTTCAAGTTCTTGCTGGACTTGTTTGTCAAGCTCATCAATCTTTTTGCTGGGGACAAGAAGAGATTCCATCTGATAAACCATACGCAGATTCGGTTTTGCATTTCCTGCAAAATTCACCTCAGAGCTGTCATCGAGACCACGGACACCCATGACAGTTGAACGTTCCCTCACCCCATTGGGATCATCTTCACTGCGTCGATTCTGAACAGCAGAACGCAGGGCCGACGAAAGACCCGAACTTTCATCACCTTTCTTGATATCAACGAGCATGATGGAAACATAACCCTTGCCACCTGAGGCGAGATTCAACTCCCAATACATGCCCTTTCGTTCAGAGGCGTCGAGCGTTTCTCCCTTCTTAAAAGTCGCTACGACTTTAGAATCTTTGACTGCTTTTTCAAAAACTTGGACATCGTCCTTTTTAGTGATAAGAAGTTTAGCAGAGGCCGGTTCAGAGAAAAGGCCTAGAAAGAGCCCAAAACTGGTGAAGAAAAACCTTAGCTGCCTGGATTTTTTTGCTGGTCTTGCTAGCATTTATGCTCCCATCCTGTTTCAAAGGTATAGGCGAGGCCCAAACTTAGCTTCGGATGTTTGGTCCTCATCTTTGAGATGATAGCCTAAGCTTTTGAAATCAAATTGATATAAAGAGGTCCACATGGTGACAAGCACCCAAGAAGCCCCTCCTGCAGACAAGGAAGGCCAGATAGCCTCCATGTTTGATCGGATCGCCTTTCGCTATGATTTTCTAAACTCACTCCTAAGTTTACGGCAAGATCGACTTTGGCGGAAGACCCTGGTCTCTTGGATTCCTATCAAAAAAAAGGGGAAAGTTCTTGATGTCGCCTGTGGGACTGGAGATGTCTTGCTGGCAGCTGCACGAAAGCTTGCCCCCTACGACCAGCACTTTGTTGGAGTCGATATTTCGGCTGCCATGCTGAAGCTCGCTCTGGACAAATTAACCACTCTTTTGGCAACACATAAAGAACTGAGTGCAGAGCGTTTCTCCTTCAGCAAGATGAGTGCAGAAAAACTAGGCTTTCCCGACAGCTCCTTTTCCGTCCTTAGTATCTCCTTCGGACTTCGCAATGTGGTTGACAAAGAAAAAGCGCTCCTTGAATTTGCGAGAGTTCTTGAGCCCAGAGGCCGTCTACTCATCCTTGAGTTTTTCCCAGCAAGGAAAACAAGACTGAACAGAATTTTTCAATCTTATTTTGCTAAGATTCTACCCTTGATCGGTGGGCTGTTCAGCGACCGAGAAGCTTATGAATATCTGCCAAGGAGTGTCGGAGACTTCCTCAGTGAGGAACAACTCGGTAAACTCCTAGCGAAGTCCGGATTTACATTTCAAAAACGTAAGAGCTTCCTCTTTGGCTCCTGTCTTCTTCTTCAGTTTGAAAGGGTTTAAATTGAGTTCTCATAAAAATACACATAAAGAACTTCCAGACCTGCAAACGAGCAGTGGTGATCCTGTTTTTGCTGTGATCCTTGCCGGTGGGAGTGGAACTCGTTTCTGGCCTCGCTCACGCCAGAGTCTCCCCAAGCAGCTCTGTGCTATTTCTAATCCAGATAAAACGATGATCGTAGAAACTCTAGAAAGAATCGAAGATTTTATCCCCAAAGAAAGGCGATTGATCGTCACTCATAAAGACCAGAAGGTACGAACTCTTGAGCTGATCTCAGAACTCTGCCCGAGAGTTCTGGCTGAACCCTGCGCTAAGAACACAGCTGCTGCTTTATTGCTAGCCGCTCTGGACATCAAAAGTCGCTGCTCCCCAGAGGAGAAGCCCTTTATGATCTCGTTGCATGCCGATCACGTCATCCGTGATCGCGATGCGTTTATCGAAAGCCTACAGAAGGGACTTGCTATCGCTGAGAAGTCTTATCTAACTTTGATAGGTCTTACCCCTAGCAGTCCCGAAACTGGTTATGGTTATATTAAGAAAGGCCGGGCCCTGTCCGAGTCGAACAGTTTCCAAGTCGAGTCCTTCCAAGAAAAGCCATCCCTCGATAAAGCCAAGCAGTATATGGAGCAGGGTGACTACCTCTGGAACTCAGGGCTCTTTGTCTGGCAGGTGGAGACCCTACTCGAAGAGTTTCGAAAGCACGCTCCAAAGCTCCTTGAACAGCTTGAAACTTTGTTTAGCTCACTGGCCACAAGAAAGCTATCCGTGGACCAACTTGATGTATCAGAGCTAGCCCAGACCTACGAGCTGCTCGACAGTATAGCTATCGACAATGCTATCCTCGAAAAAAGTTCAAATGTAGCTGTGATTGAAGCAGACTTCGGTTGGCTCGACCTTGGCAGCTGGTCCGCACTCGAGCAAGTTCTCGAGCTCGACAGCTTGGGCAATCTTCGTCAGGGTGAAACTTTTCTCTTCGACACCCAACGTAGCACTGTGGTAAGCGATGGACCCTTTGTCGCTGTCCTAGGAGTAAAAGACCTCGTCGTTGTGGCCGACAAAGGCTGTATACTCGTCTGTCACAAGGACAAAGCTCAGGACGTTAAAAAGGTGGTCGAACACCTCAAAAAAATCCAACGCCCAGATCTCATTTGAACTAGGAACCATCCCACAAGTCGTATAGCAAGGCATTGAGGAGCGATCCGAGAGTTCTACCTCTCATGCCTTATTTTGGAGCGTCACAGTTTATTTTGCGATAGCACACTGAGCGTCCCTGGATATTCTCCAACTGTCGAGCCAGCCGATAATTGCTAATAAGTAAGGGTTGGTAAGACCTAGGTCACCGCCCCCAGAACGGGTAGCTGACTCAATGATGTCTGCAGGGCATTTGCCTTTTTTAAGCAGAAGTTCGTATGTAGGCCCTAAGATATTGCCATAAGTCAGTCGATTACGCCCATAAATAACCCAGAGTAGAGGCGCAGGCGTGAGGGCATGAAACCGGTTCTTCAATTCTCCGCGGATCTGGTACAGTTCCTGAGCCATTTCTTCAACACCCATGCCAGCCACCTCCATAGAGCTGTGGACAGCTTTTAGAGAGTCCACATGGCACCGATAAGCTGCACGCACCTCATCCACAGTAGCACATTGCAGGGCTGCTCTCGTTGGACAACTGGTCTCTACAACCGAACAATTATAAGCTCTTGCCATCGAATAGACACTCCCCTCAGGAACCTGAGCAAGAGTCAAGGACGTGGCACTTCCAAAAATAAACGCGGAAAAAATAATCTTTTTCAACATATCAGGACCACTTTCTCATAGAAATCTCGTATTCTTAAAATTTGCCTTAGTAGCCTTAAGAATGTTACTAATGACAACCTTGTTAGAAATAAACAAGCAGTTTTTTAATTATTTTTTAAAATCGAACACTTATATTATTTCTAGCTTTGACGTTTTTAGCTGACGTCAGATCTTTTAGAACGACAGCCAGCTTCTTTTTAAGAAAAAATAATTTCAGGGGTAGAACATGTCATCGGTCTTACGTAATTTCTTGTTGTCACTCACTCTCTTTGTGCTGGTGCCCTACTCTATTTGCTGTGAATAAAACGGCAGAGATTGCAGCCCCCCCACAGTCCCGCTTAGCTCACATTCTTGCTCAGTTTTTAACGGGAGAACTGGCTCAAGATGAATTTGTTGCACAAGCCCTGTCTTTCCCCGCTCATGCTATAACAGCGGCTCTGAGACAGATAGCGCCTAAGGGTTTAAAAGGTGAGACACTGAAACGATTTCAGGCTCAGCACAAAATTGTTTTGGCTCTTGTCCAAAATTGGGAAAAGACTAAAAGATCTCATGAAGCTCGATTTCCAGCTGATGATACAGCTGGTGAAGCTGCTTCTGAAACCGAAGAACCGACGATCGTGGTCACAAACCCAGAGTTTTTCGGTGACCGCAATCTAGCCCAGAATGCAAATGCAGAGGATATGGCTAAGTATGCCGAATTGAGACGACTGATACGTTCAGAGGTATCAACTGACAACCTCCGCAGAATCCTTGAGTCTCTGGAAATGCTCCATGTCAATCACCGCAAAATTTCACGCATGTTGGCAACTGACCGAAATTATCTACCACCTAATCACAAGTTAGTGAAAGGTTTTCATCTTCACTGGTCTTCTTCTAGAGCACATTACCACAGCAAGCCAGGCATTATGCTGGATCAGCTTTACAATTCTGCGAAACTTGCTGCATCACGGAGCTTACTCCGTCATTTCCTCGGGCACTTTTTATCAGAGGGTTGCATGGAGAAGGCTACACTCGGTGCCATTAATTGGGCTGGTATGCTAGCTTCTAGGATTGAAACAGAAAGAGTTCAAGCTGCCACGGATGCAGCTCAGGAAGAGGTAGGACAGTTTGGGTAATGTATAGTAATTGTTGTTTTTATTTATTACTTAGGTAGATTGGGAGATCAAACCCATTATTTAGGCGGTAGTAATGGCTTCCTTTATTTCAGTAGT
>JAGNWK010000091.1 GCA_017985985.1 Oligoflexales bacterium | reverse complement strand
ACATTCTCCCAAATGTGGGGAACAAGACAAGGAAATAATTTCCCTTAGGTTTTGGTCGCTGCGCCGATAAGGTAGACATCTTTTGTTGGATCAGCTCCTATTTGGAGGAGATCGACATGGGATTGGACGGATTTATCAGATTCGCGACTGTCGAAAGTGAGAGAATATGGTCGATAAATCTTTACGTAGAAAGATAGAAGCCTTGAAGCGGCAGAAGATCGTCCAGGAGAAGGTTGTCGATCTTTCTAATTTTCGTTCCCTCAAAGAGAGGGTGTCTCCTATTATCCTCGTCGTTGATGATGACGAAACGGTAAGATATGCACTGAAGAGAATGCTAGAAACAGAGGGTTATAAGATTATCCTTGCTCAGGACGGCCTTGAGTTATCGAAGACACTAGAGAGCACTCGACTCGACATGATTCTACTCGACATCAATTTGCCATGGGTAGATGGTTGGGAGCTCTGTGAATTGATTAAATCTCATGTTCATTTCAAGAAAGTTCCACTTGTCATCATATCAGCCCGTAGAGAAAAAGAAGATGTCGATCGTGCTATGGCTGCGGGGGCTGATGATTACATCACAAAGCCTTTCGAAATGAATCAGATGCTTTCTGTTGTACAGAACTTCTTAATGGGGGCTCTCGCATGAGCATAAACCCACTCGCTCTTAAGCCTTACTCTGTGAGTTATAAAGATTTTCACACTGGAGAGGTGAAGAAGATTCTGCGAAGACCTCCGGAAAAATTACATACGTTTCTAGAGGATGATATTGTCGAGCTGAAATCTTCTCGAACCAAAGATTGGCCTGCAGGAGAAGACCTTACCGTCAAACATATCAATTACAGAAACCCTAATGTGCTGCAATTGGCTAAGGCTAAAGGGGAGAGCTCCTTTTTTGTGTACGATGAAGTGGATCTTGTAGAAAAAGTCAACTTTTCTGAAGGAGCTCAACCACAGATCGATGATCCAATTGCCAACCGATACCTTCTCTGGCCTTAAGGTCCCAGACTACAGCTACCTGCTGTTCTGAGAGTTTGCTGATCATCTTCAACGGTAAAACTTTAGAGCAGCTAAGTTTACCCCACCTTTACTTGATGCAATCATTGGGAAGCGCCATTCGGGTTAGTCACCTTTAATAAAAGTAGCTAATTTAAATAAAAGTGAGTGACCCCATTAACCGCGACTGTGTCTCTGACCCTGCCAGAGGATGTCACAATATGCTGCCTTAGGATGTCTTCCTCCTTTGCTCCTATTCTAGCGATGGCTTTTCCTATCTTCTATAAATCTAGAGCGCAGGGATTATTCTAGACTCGATAAGCAACGCAGAACCAGTAAATAAAACTCGTTTTCCATGTCTTTCAAGCTTAATCTCTCCTCCTCTCGCAGAGGCTTGGAAGGCTAGAAACTTCGTTTTACCAAAGCGCTCTTCCCAATAGTGGGCTAATTTGCAATGCGCAGAAATAGTCACTGGATCTTCTGGGATTCCATCTTGAGGAGCAAAGACGCGTGAAACAAAATCATATGGACCAAAGTCTTCACCTTTTGCCGTCACTATAAGACCATTGCCTGGTAATTTTGCAATTTCATCGATATCGGGTTTTAAATTTGCAAGCTCTTTTGTAGATTCCAATTCAACGATGTACTCTGTGAATGCCCCAAAGCCTATGGCAGTGTTTATAGGGTGCGGTCCTCCCAAAGCTTTCTCCCAATTAAAAACAAAGCCTTCTAAATTCATAGTGCTTTGCAAAGGAAAATCGAGGGTAATTTCTTCACCAACTTTTAAAGCATGTAAGGGGCCACTTTTTGACATGAAGCTTATCTTAGTGGCCTGCGAAAAACCTTGATTCCAAAGCAGAAAGGCGCTAGCCATGGTGGCATGTCCACAGAGATCCACTTCATACTTAGGTGTAAACCAACGGATCTCATAAAAATCTGTTGGTTCATCAGACGCTTCTAACTTGTCAATAACGCTTGCAGAGTTAAGTGGCTTTACGAAAGCTGTTTCGGAATAATTCAACTCCGATGCAATCGAAAGCATTGTCTTATCACTTGGGAATTCATCGACAACTGCGACACCAGCTAAGTTTCCAGCAGTAGCAATTTTTGCAAAAGCAGTAACAATCCAAACTTTCATAAATTCCTCACCATAATAAATCCGCTAAATAGCGGACGTAAATTAGACAAATTCTTCTAGAACTGCTGTCGGTACGGGTAAAGGGAGTACATCTGTGCGGTGTTTGCTAGGCTTCTGGGGTAGGGGTGTTTGGAATGGGGACAGGTGGGTCACGGAAGATATAGGTTTGAAGCTGCTCAATACCAGCTTTGGTCAGCGAGGAGATTGGGAAAATCTCCTGGTAAGGGATTCGTTGCTCATAGCATTGCTTTTTTATCTCTTCGATTTTCTGATGTAAAAAAGCAGGCTTAACTTTGTCTGTTTTAGTTAAGACCCAAACAATGCACGCATTTTTTGAACTGAGAAATTTGACGTAATTCCACTCGAAGGGCTCGAGCTCTCGGCGGACGTCGAACAGAAACAAAAAATCCCTAAGATTCTCCCTCTCTAGATAAGCCTCAAGCAGGGGTTCCCAGTTCACCTGTGTCTTGTAGCTAGCCTCGTGGTAGCCCCAACCCGGTAGATCGACAAAAATCATCGATTTTTCTTTATTTACAAGCACCGAAAAAAAGTTCACCATCTGCGTTCGCCCTGGGGTAGAACTCGTCTTTGCAAGATTTTTACGGCCTAATAAAGCGTTTAAAAGAGAAGACTTACCGCAGTTGGACCGTCCCAGGAAAGCGACTTCAGGCAATGAGTAGAGGGGTAGCTGATCTTTCCACCTCGCACTGGTTATGTACTCACTATGCATCCTGCTTCCCTTTGCTCTAAAATTTAGAAAATGAACACCACTTTTACGACTAACAAGAACTATGCGCCACATTTATTTGCTAAAAGATGAAGTTATCAACAAGATAGCTGCAGGGGAGGTTGTTGAAAGACCTTCAAGTGTTGTGAAAGAACTGGTGGAGAATGCCATCGATGCGAAGGCTAGTCATATCCATATTGAACTGGAAGAAGGGGGAAAAAAGCGAATCAGTGTTACGGACGATGGCATAGGGATGAGCCCTGAGGACTGTTTATTTGCCGTACAGCGTCACGCTACAAGCAAAATTAAAACAGAAGAGGACCTCTTTGCGATCGACTCGATGGGTTTTAGAGGGGAGGCCTTAGCTTCGATCTCTGCTATCAGTCGCTTTACTCTGATCTCGAGACCTAAAGATTTGCCGGTGGGAACTCGTCTTTACAGTGAAGGTGGTGTTCGTTGGGAGAATCACCCCTGGTCAGGCCGAGCAGGGACACAGATTCATGTTCACGATCTATTTTTCAATATTCCAGCAAGAGAGAAGTTCTTAAAAGCCTATGCGAATGAATATAGTCATTGTGTAGAGCTTATCCAAGCTATGTCTTTGGCCCACCCAGAGCTCAGTTTTACCTTGCTGCATAATGGGAAAGAAACGTTTTTTTCTCCCGCTTGTTTAGATGAAATAAAGAAGAGTCCGGAGTCGGAGGGGGCATTTAAGCCTTTCGGGGAAGCCGTTCTTAGAAAGCGAGCGGCTCAGGTTTATGATCCGGAACTTATCGCTCAGTTTTTGTATACGATCGAAGAAAACCAGTATGGTTGCTATGAAGCTCTGATCTCGCCTCCTGGTCTTGATAAAGCAACGGCTCGCTCTATTTTTAATTTTACAAATCGGCGATGGGTTAAAGATAAAACTCTGCAATATGGAGTGATCCGAGGCTATCAGAGCCATCTTTTGAAGGGTCGTTACCCTTCCGTTATTGGCTTTCTCAGTTGTGATCCTTCTCTTGTGGATGTGAATGCTCATCCTGCTAAATTTGAAGTTCGTTTTCAGTACCCAGGAGAAATCCAAGGCCTTATTTCGTTGACCATTAGAAAAGCTTTACGAGGCTATGCCTGGGCCTTACCTCAAACGTCCGTGCTTTCTGTAGACAAGCAGACATCAGAATCTCACTCTTCGACAAAGAGTCCAGTAAAACATTGGGTAAGCGAAGTTCAAAACCATTCTGATCAAGTGGTGCCAAGCAGTAGCTTGACAAACGAAGTTCAATATCCTGTCGGCGGGGTGATCTCATCTCTGAAATCAAATACGACGAAAGAAACTCCATCTTCAAGGGCACCCTTGTCCCCCCCTCCTTTTTTTGCACACAAGAATGAACAGACGGATATTCAAAATCCTTCAGCAGCTCTCTCGAAACTTCAAATAAAGAGCGACTTCCAGTATTCCAGAGACGATTTTCCGCCGTTCCCCAGCCCTCAAATTGAGAAGGACGAAGATGTCTTTGAGACTCCAAGTTCTTCCCTCTCGCATATGGATAGAAGGTTCATATCTAGCCCCGAGCCAAGCCTGACAAAAGTCGAAGTGAAGCCAGACCAGCTTACGAAACAGAACGTCAGTTTATTTGCAGATTTATCTTTCAGGCCAGAGCCTAGTTTGCGAAAAGCTCCATCGGGGAAGATCCCTTGGGATGAGTTGGTCTATATGGGTTCGATGGCTCGTTGCTATCTGTTCTTTGAGTGGAATGAAGATCAGATGCTTGTTGTCGATCAGCATGCTTTCCATGAAAGAATACTATATGAGAAGTTCATGTCTCATTCTCAGGCTTCTGACAAACAAGCTTTGATCATCCCGGAAGAAGTACCCCTTTCGATGGAGCAGAGACGTGTTCTTTTTGAGATGAAAGAAGACTTAGAAAGTTATGGTTTTGAACTGCATTTCGAGGGAGATGGGGATGGTGGGTATGTAGAGATTCGAGCGGTACCTGTGATTCTCAGGCGGAGAAATGTGCAAAAAATGCTCTGTGATCTGAGTTCAGAAGGATTAGACGATCTGTCGGTAAATACACAATCGATGGTTCACCCAGTTATTGCCTCCATGGCTTGTCATGCTGCTATTCGTGCAGGGGAACACTTGGGAGAAAATGAATTGAAGGCCCTGCTGCAGGAGGCCAAAGAGGTCGACTTTTACCTGAACTGTCCTCATGGGCGGAGAGTTTTCCGATGGTTTCAAAAATCCCAAATTGAAGCTTGGTTTGATCGCTAGCTCTAAAGGTCTTCGTCTTATGAACATTACACTAGAAAATAAGCCCACTCCATCTGCTTTGTCGGCAAAGGAAAATCTTGAATATGCGGTTATCGTTGGACCCACAGCGGGAGGAAAATCGCAACTCGCTTTCGACTTGGCGAGTGTTCTTCCTATTGAAATCATCAACTGTGACTCGACCCAGGTTTATCGCGGCTTCGATATAGGGAGTGCAAAGGCAACCAAAGAAGAGCAAGCGAGAGTTCCTCATCATATGCTAGATCTTGTCAGCTGGTCAGAAAATTATGATGCCTGTCGCTACCGAGATCAGGCCAGGGTCACTATTAAGGAAGTACGATCGCGTGGTAAAATTCCTCTTCTTGTGGGGGGGACTGGACTTTATCTGCGAGCTGTCTGGGGATATGATTTCCATGACTTTCCAAAAGATGAAACGTTACGAGAGCAACTCACTCATCTGACAAACGTTCAGATCCAAGAGAAACTCTTTGCACTTGATCCAGCTAGGGCAAGAGAACTTCATATTCATGATCGCTTTCGCTTGATCCGTGCTTGTGAGATAGCCATATTAACGGGTCAGACGAGGGCAGAGTCCATTCGGCAGCAAGAGCTTTCGCTTTGTCCACCGGCTTTACTCATCATGTGTCAACCTGCGAAAGATGATCTAGATTTGAGAATCAAGGTGCGGACCAAAAAACTATTAGAAGCCGATGCTCTCATAGAAGAGACTTTCCAACTCCTCCATAAGCAGGATGACCCCTGCCCAAGAATGGCCAAGCCCATGCAGACGATAGGCTATAAGCAAGTCAGTCAGTTTTTAGCAGGTGAATTGGGTCGAGATGAGCTGGAACCTAGAATGGTCATAGCGACCAGACAGTACGCTAAGCGTCAGATGACGTGGTTCAAGAAGTTGAACTGCGATATGATTTTGACAAACGGTCCATCTTTTAAAAATGAATTCAATGGCTTAGAAGAAAAAATCACGAAGGTTTTTTGCTAAATCCTTATTTTCCCTAAGATTCTACCGATTACTAAGCTATGTAGGAGCCGTTTTCACAGCTTGTTAACAGGCGAACTGTGGGATTGTTTTGAAGTCCAGGCGGCAAGTGGCAAGAGCGAACTCCTAGCATAAGCAACTTTTATCGGGAATGGAACTTGGCTGGTAAAAACGTCATATTAGAAGCTCAGCAGATTCTCTTCAAAAAAGGGGATAAATCTGATGGGATGTATATCGTCAGAAATGGCGAACTGAAAGTGTTTTTAGAGGAGGCCTCTGGTCAAGAGGTTGCCCTCGCCACCGTCCCTGCGGGTGGGATGATTGGAGAAATGGCTCTGTTTGATAACAAGCCCCGATCGGCTTCTGTAAAAGCTGTGAGCAAGGCAGAGGTCACATTTATCTCAGGGGAAGATTTTCAAAAACTGACTCTTCAAATTCCCCGTTGGTTTACCTCCCTCATGACGACTTTGGTCGGAAGATTGCGGACGACGAACGATCGACTGCAGGAGCTTGAATCAAAGAGTCCTAGTGCTACTGGTCTGAAAAAAATTTATCTCATTCAACGGATTTTACACCTGCTCGACCTCTTGTGGCACAAAGATGCGGATAAGAAGGGCAAAGAGTGGACACTTGAACTTAAGCCCGTACGCCAGGTCCTCTGTGAGCAGTTTTGTGAAGATCCAAATACTGTCGATAAAATTGTACAAGTTTTAGTCGCACAAGGATTGTATGAACTCAAGAAAAATGAATTCAAAAATGAAGTCCTCCTCACCAATAACAGGGGAGATCTGACACGTATCCTCTCCCATTTGGTTCAATTCAGCAAGAATTCGCCCCGTTCTTCTTTAGGCCTTTCCTGTATAGAGATACTGGATGCTCTTCAGTCTATTTCTACAAACAGTGGCTTTGATATGCTTTCTGCCAATTTAGCGACTCTGGAGCAAGCTGGAAAAGATTTGAATTGTAAAACAATTGCCGACTGGAAAAAGAGTGTGCTGTTGCTTTCTGCTCTAGGAGAGGCTGTTCAGGTCACAAATGCAGCCAATACGGGTGTAACGGTTAAAGCAAGAAAGAAAGATTTAAAAGATGTCATTCTTTGCCATAAAATTCTTTCCTCCATCTATGACTCCCTTGTTTAATTCTTGAAAGTTCATACTCCGCAAAGGACGGGTTAGGGGAAAATGCTCAGCTGGCTCCCCTGCAGAACTCGATCATTTAAGCAAAGCATGTTTCATGCCAAGACAACCAGCTAAAATATTAAATAAAATCAGAGGGAGGAGGCAGCGAACTAGGTAAAAAATTCGGCGGGTTTTTTATGCTCTCCTGTGAAGCTTCTATCCTTGTTGAGATCTGGGTTAAAATAGAATTGTCTCCAAAAATTATGGATGAATTCGGTGAGAACAGGGTTTCGTAGGTTAAGGAAACGGAAGTCCCGATTGTCTTCGGGCATCTCATAACAAGGGAAATGAACAATGGTAAAACAAGAGCAGACGGATTCTGGTAGATCGGTGGGACCAACCATTAAACTTCCCTTACTTCCTTTGAGAGACATTCTGGTCTTTCCATCGACGGTCGTCCCTCTTTTTGTGGGACGGGGCAAATCTATACAAGCTATCGAACAGGCTATGAGTGGTAATAAAGAGCTACTTCTTGCAGCACAAATCAAAGCAAAGACAAACGATCCAGAAAAAGAAGATATATATACCGTTGGAACCATTTCAAATATTTTGCAATTTTTAAAATTACCGGATGGAACGGTCAAAATTCTTGTAGAAGGTCAGAAAAGGGCAAGAATTGAATCTTATACACAGACAGAGCCTTTTTTTCATGTAGAGGCTTCTATACTGATTGAAGATCAAAGGCAGAATATCGAAGATGAAGCGATGATTCGCACAGTTAAAATGGCTTTTGATCATTATGTGAGACTCAATAAGAGAATTCCTCCAGAGATGCTTATTTCTATCTCCCAGATAGATTCAGAGTCTAAACTTTCGGATACCTTAGTTGCCCATCTTCCGAATCTCAAGCTTCAAGAAAAACAAGATTTACTGGAGGAAAATGATCCTAGAAAACGATTAGAGGTACTCTATGGTTTTATCCAATCGGAAGTAGAGATCATAAGACTTGAGAAAAAAATTAGAGCTCGCGTAAAAAGACAGATGGAGAAGACACAGAAGGAATATTATCTCAATGAGCAGATGGCAGCTATTCAGCGTGAACTAGGCGAAAAAGATGACGGTCGTGCTGAAATTATGGAGATGGAAGCAAGCTTAGAGAAGAAGGCTCTTTCGACAGAGGCGAAAGAAAAATTAGCCAAAGAAATAAAAAAATTAAAGCAGATGTCTACGATGTCAGCAGAAGCAACCGTTGTAAGAAATTATATTGAAACAGTCCTCTCACTTCCATGGGGTGAATTCACTCAAGATATCAGGGATACTAATTTTGCAGAAACTGTCTTGAATAGAGATCATTTTGGTCTGGCTAAAATTAAAGAAAGGGTTTTGGAATATCTTGCTGTTAAAAATTTGAGCGGCGACATGAAAGGACCGATTCTCTGTTTGGTAGGTCCTCCTGGGGTGGGTAAGACTTCCTTAGCAAAGAGTATTGCGGAATCCCTAGGGAGGAAATTTGTAAGGATAGCACTCGGAGGGGTGAGAGACCAGGCAGAAATTCGAGGGCACAGAAAGACCTACATAGGTTCTATGCCAGGTAAGATTATTCTTTCTTTAAAAAAATCTTTTTCTTCTAATCCTGTCATTCTCTTAGATGAGGTTGATAAATTAGGTATGGATCATCGGGGTGATCCGGCCGCAGCTCTTCTCGAAGTTCTTGATCCAGAGCAAAACAGCCGATTCAATGATCATTATTTAGACTTAGACTATGATCTCTCTAAGTGTCTCTTCATCTCAACAGCCAATGCTTATGATGGCATTCCTATTCCTCTGCTCGATAGGATGGAAATAATCGATTTGTCTGGATATATTGAGGAAGAGAAGTTACAGATTGCTCTTCAATTTCTTATTCCCAAGCAAATCAAAGAAAATGGCCTTGAAAAGCATAGTGTTGCTTTTCAACCAGCGAGTGTCATAGAAATTATTCGCTACTATACGAGAGAGGCGGGGGTTAGAAATCTTGAGCGAGAATTAGCCTCTATTTTGAGAAAAGCAACTCGAAAACACATGAAGATTTTCGAAGAAGCAAAGACGTTAAAACCGGTAGAAAAAACTGCGAATTCTAGTCCTGTCGCTTCTCTTGCGGAGGAGGGTTCCAAGGGATCTATTTCAGCAGGGGAAGATTTTAAGGACTTTCTTATTTCAGAAGTCATCACGGTGCAAAGTGTAACTGAGTATCTTGGGGCCCATAAATACCGGATTACAAAGCATATTGGGGTTAGTGAAATAGGATTATGCACAGGTCTTGCCTGGACATCTGTAGGGGGAGAAGTCCTGACCACAGAAGTCACTATATTACCAGGTAAGGGTAAGCTGACGATTACCGGAAAATTGGGAGATGTGATGCAAGAGTCAGCTCAAGCTGCTTTGAGTTATGTTCGATCCCGTGCTGATTTTCTTGGTTTGGAGCCTGATTTCTACCAAAAAATAGATATTCATATGCATATTCCTGAGGGAGCTACGCCTAAAGATGGTCCTTCTGCAGGACTATGCATGGCAACGGCTATGACAAGTGCACTTACAACCCGACCTGTGCGTCAGGATGTGGCGATGACCGGAGAGATCACTTTACGGGGCCGAGCTCTTCCCATTGGTGGACTTAAAGAAAAAGTTCTTGCTGCTCACAGAGCTGGTATTAAGAAGGTTTTGTACCCTAAAGAGAACGCGAAAGACTTGAAAGATTTACCCCCGGCTGTTTTTAAAGAAACTGAGCTTGTTCCTATCTCGCACATGGATGAAGTTCTTCTTCATGCCTTAGTTTGGAAGGATGAAAAAGATGCCTCTTCATCTGATGAGCTTCTTAAAAAATTGATCATGAGCACTTCGTTTCATGATGCCGCTAATGATTTGTCGTTAGCCTGTTGAGGCTGAGGGTGATAGCTTGTCACGTCGAGCTTTAAGCAAAGATCAGTTGATGAAGAAAATTTCTGAATTTCAAGATCAGAAATTTTCTTCTTTTAATTATTTTCTTGGTGGCATTGCGCATGAAATGAACAATCCCTTGACTGGAATT
>JAGNWK010000090.1 GCA_017985985.1 Oligoflexales bacterium | reverse complement strand
AATAAAACTGCATATTCTGGGAAGGGGACATGGGCCCTATCTCACAAACGTGGGGTAGAGCAGGCATTCCCCAATAGATGGTTTCAAGCACAAGGTCTAAGAAAGTTCTCCGATAGAAACCTGCCTCGCTGGAGAGATCAGAATATTTGGATTAGATTAGCTGAAAAGCCGTGTACGTGATCCGTAAGCACGGTTTTGTGGGAAGACGGGGATAAAACCCCTCTTACCCGATTATCGAGTTAAAACAGAACAGATAAGTAAGGTATTTTCTATAACCGAATGACATTGGGAGATTGAGGAAGGTGGAATTGACAAAGGATCAACTTAGCCTGAACAGGCCTTAGCAAGGAGCGTTTCAAAAAAATGACGAATAAAAAACGAATGCCATTGTTGTTTGTCGGGCATGGATCCCCTATGAATGCTCTTGCCGCGAACAAGTTCACTCAGACTTTGAAAACTTTGGGGGAGAGTATAGAACGTCCCTCATCTATTCTTTGCATCTCTGCCCACTGGCGGACAGAAGGAACTTGGGTGACGGCCATGGAGCAGCCCAAAACAATCCATGATTTTTTCGGCTTTCCCAAATCGCTTTTTAAAATGCAATACCCCGCTAAAGGATCCCCAGAGCTGGCTGAGCTTGTCTGTGATGTGGTCAAAGTAGCAGCTGTTCAGAAGGACCAGAATCTTTGGGGACTCGATCATGGAACCTGGTCTGTTCTGCATCACATGTATCCCAAGGCAGATATCCCTGTCGTCCAGCTCAGTCTTTTCATGAAAAAGCCCGGAGATTATCACTTTCAAATAGGGGAAAATCTGAAAGCCCTTAGAGATCGGAGCGTCCTGATCGTCGGGAGTGGGAACATTGTTCATAATTTAAACAATATGACCTGGGAACCAGATGCGGAACCCTTCGACTGGGCTCTCGAATTTGATGAGTGGTGTAAACAAAAAATGATGGATAGAGATTATTCCGCTCTCACTCATCAGTTCCTCGACTCTCAAGCTGGTGTTTTAAGTGTGCCAAAACCTGACCACTACTACCCGTTACTTTATGTTCTAGGAGCCTCCGACAAAACCGATGAGCTTAGCTTCGTTTATGAAGGGCTCGAACATGGATCATTATCGATGAGAGCTGTCCTTCTTTCTGGGGAACCAGCTGGGCAGTTTCCCTAGACCCCTCCTTGCTAAGGTCTATTATTCTGTTATTGCAATCAAAAACCACAGATCTGTTTTTTTCTTAAAGCTCGTCTCCATTTAGACCGTTTAGTTGATGAGGGGTAGAGCTAACTTTGGCTTTAGGACTCTTTATCTGAACTAGGAGCCTATCTGTGTTTTGTTTAGCACAAGCATCATCTGTTATCAGTTCCAGGAAGCGCTGTGCCCAGTTTTGGGGCCTCTTCCTTGTTCTGCTTTCGTTCTCCTGCAAACAGTCAAACACGCAGAAGCAGCGTGATCTGAGTCAATTTGGAAACAACACCTCCCAACTTAAAGTAACGGGAGATTGCGTAGATCCAGATCTTTCTAAAGTTCTAAAGGGGGTTTCCCTTACCCTCTGTGATGGTTCAGTAGGGGAAGGGCTCTTTGTTCCAGAGAAGTCGAACTGCACAAACGAGAATCAGATCGATTGTGTAACAACAGACCAATTTCCATCTTTCGAACTTAAAAAATTAAGTGCAGATATCCTCAAAGATAAGGTTCAGTTTGCAGGAGTAACAGGTACTGTACAGGCAAGGCCTGTGGATTGTACTAAAAATGGGGAGACGACCTGTGTAACCAATAATGCTTTCCAGGCTGCTAATTTGAGTACTTTATCAGCCTCTGTTGTCAAAAAAGGGGTGATTGTAGGTGATGTCACAGGGACCTTCCCTTCGGCAACAGCTCCCCTCGGACTCAATACGGGTGGAGTGAGGAGTTTAACCAGTGAAGTGTTCATCGCAAGACTGCAGGCAGAGGAAACCTTCGAGTATTGGGATCCAACAGGGACACGTCAGACAGGAAAGGGGGATAACGATCTTCGTTCCATAAACATTCGACAGGGAACTGATATTTTTGGGGTGGTCGGTTCCTTAAAATCGAACTGCCGAAATGCGGTAAATGACAGTCTTTTTAATTACTCTGGGATCTATGATGGTTCCCCAGCTCCTTCTCCAGGGGACGCCTTTGATGTTTGGGACACCATTGACGACTACGGTAATGGTGCTTTTCCCGTCAGTATGAGGGGAGGGACAAGAGATGCTTGGAGCTTGCAGAACTACTGCGATGGCACACAAATTGACGACAAAAGTGATAGTGTTTTTACAGATCCAGCAGGAGTTGCAAGTTCTTTCTATAGTGGTAACGTAAACTGGACCAAAGTTTTTTATGATAACTTTACAGGTCTTTATCTAAGTAACACTTTGTCGACAAATACTACACGTTGGGAGTCAGCGTTGAGTCTCTGTCATTCTATGGACATTCTAGGGAAGGGGACTGGATGGAGGCTGCCGACCCAAAAAGAACTTATGAGCCTCTACGTAGGAGGCCTTTACAATAAAAAAGAGAGTTTTAAGGTTTCAGGCGCTGATGTTCTGCATACCCTATACGCCTGGTCTGCAAGCAGTGATTCCACGAATACAGGGAATGCCTGGACGGTTAAGCTTTCTACAGGGGAGGTTAAAGTATCTGCTAAGGCGAATAGTGCATCCACACAGGTTATCTGTGTTCGCCAATAATGTTTCTTTTTTTCCAAAGAGGGTATTCCCCTCTCTTTGCGATATCTCCCCTGGTTCCGAGTGTGGTTATAACTCATTAAAATAAATGATTTTTTTGACACAGCTTTTTTTTTGTGTTAGAGCTGAAAATAGATGATCAAAAAAGAAAGAGACAGACTTTGACGGTCCCTTCGGACGGAAGAGCAGAGTGACGTCAGAAGTACACCCCATGACCCTTATCGTTTTAGGAATTTCCCGGTGCGAGCAGGAAGCAGAGTTCCGTTTTCATTATAAAGAAAAAAGACTTGAGTTTGATTCTCTGAGATTTTGAAGGTTGTGCTGGGGTCATTCACAAAAAAATTTCTTGAGCCTGTTCTTTTAAAGAGAGCGAGTTCTTTCATCCCACCTTTTGTATTTTGAAAATACTCATTTCTTGCCTTCAATAGGCAGTCGCCTGGTTCTACTTTCTTTTCATGAATAGTCATACAGGTGCTGACTCTTTTCACAGATGAGGGAACGGACACAGCGATGTTCCAATCCTCTGAGTCGGGGGTGTCCGCTGCTGGAAAAACAGCAAGATAAGCATCTTCATTCCCAGCGCCCTTTAGGTAAAAGTAGCTAGGCCAGTCTTTTCGTCCATCCCATTCAGGTGGAATTCGGGATGTACGCCCCCCCTCTGCCATTCTGACTTTGCGGTCTGGTAAGCAAGATGAAACGAGAGCGACTAAGAAGAACACGTGGATTCTGAGATTCATCAAAAAAGTCCTTCGTGTTTTAGGTGGTGTCCTCTTCCGCGTTTGGACAATAGGCCTAAAGTTTTATTCTTACCTTCTCAAGATTTTAACCTATAAACCGAAGAGCAGAGAAATTTGAGCAACGATAAAAAATAAAAAAGAGTTGTGGGACATGAACTCAGTGTTCACCAGTTTAGGAATCAACCTTCAATGCCGTTATCTGCGCAGTTCGTCGGCCTCTGGTGTCGATTTAGAGAAGCTAAACTATGTTTCAAATGCTTATAAAACCTTGTTTTCGAAGGTGGGCTGGAGGAGTCAGGTCCTTGTCATGTGCTTTTTATTAGGGGGCATTTCTTGCTCAGACTTTAAAGATCCGACTCAATCTGTATTGACCATTAAGATGATGGGCGTTTCTAAAGTGCCAAGTTCTGTAACAGGGAGTTTTGACCCTATTTCAGAAACATTTGAGCTCACCGCAGCTGCTATCACGGATGAAACTGGTAAAGTCACCGACTTTCTGGAAGCAAAAGGTCCTAGTTCCATTCGTGTGATCGATAGACCACAGATTGTTGTCAGTGAAAAACTCAGTAGCGATATGTTAAGCCTCACTTACAGCAGTCTGAAGATTACCCTATCGACTGCGGCAACTGCAAACAGCATTCACGTCAAAGATCAGGAGATCTCTCTCCCCGTCTCAGAGATCCTTTACTCAAGTCCTTTTCAGCTGGTCAAGGGTAAAAACATGACTTTTGTGGTCAATGTACTGTGGAAAAACTCCGTAACTCGGAGTGAGGACTCCCCCCCTAGTGACAGTATTTCCTCACCAGACTTTGAGATCGTCATATCTGATGACATATGATACCTTCTACAGCTGATTCTCATCTCTTTTTGAGGTATATTTTGTTTAAAACTTTGTTTCGATGGCTCCGTGCCTACTGTTTTTTTGTCGGACTGCTCGTTACCCTTTGTGGCGTGGGGATACTACTTCAGCTCTTTTCTAGCCCCAAGTCCTTGCCAGAACTCAGCTCTGACCAGAGCATCATCCTCCATCTGAAGTTAGATGGCGGTATACTTAAAAAAAGTGAGGAGGGGAGTTCTCCGCTCAGTTTTCTCGCCAACTACTGGAAAGGCACGGACTTCTATCTTCCTTCACTCGAGACAAGTCTGAGGAAGGCCGCCCAGGACCCTCGTGTCCAAGGAGTCTTTCTGGAATTTCAGCAGTTTCACGCCAGCCTCTCTGAGGTGTCTGAACTGAGGTCTTATCTCTCCTCCTTTAAAAAAATATCTGGCGGTTCGAAGTGGATTAAAGTTTGGGCTCCCTCTTTGGATAGCAAGAACTACTACTTAGCATCTGTTGCCGATCACATCTCTTTGGCCCCTGAAGGCGATCTGATGCTATCGGGGCCTCAGTTTAATCTCACCTATTTCGGTGGCCTTTTAAAAAATTTAGGTGTCGGTGTGGATGTTTTCCAGTCCGGCCGATATAAGTCTGCCGTTGAACCTTTTTCTGCGGATGACCCCTCCGAAGCGACCAGGGAAGTGCTCAGCTCTATCCAAAAAAATATGATAGAGCATCTGGCAGAAGAGATCGCACTTAGTAGACATAAAAAGCCAGCAGATATCTTGGAGAATTTTCGCCACTCTATCTACAGAGCTCCAAAAGCGAAAGAATTGGGTCTGATTGATCAACTCGAATACCGTAGAGACTTGGTGCCGAAGAACTCTTTTCCCTCTACTCCTTCTGCCAAGGAGCCTGAAAAGAAGGTTCCCTTTTACCCCTACCCTGATTACGAGAAATTGGTTTTAAGTTCTCAAATTTCAGCTGTATGGCAAGAGAACAGCTCTGGGATTGCTTTGATAGAGCTTGCTGGAGAGATTCACTTAGAGGGTGGTGCCTCAGATGCAGATCCTATCCTGCCACGTCTTGTGCATAAACAGCTTCGTTGGGCAGAAGAAAACGAAAGTGTGAAAGTCACTATTCTAAGAATTTCAAGTCCGGGAGGTTCAGCTCTCGCTTCCGATCTCATCTGGGATGATGTCCGTCGTCTTGCCGAGAAAAAACCCCTGATTGTATCAATGGGAGATCTGGCTGCTTCGGGGGGGTACTATATAGCTGCTCCTGCCACAAAGATTTTCGCTAGCCCTTATACTCTCACCGGCTCGATTGGTGTCATCGGTCTCTTTCCAGATTTTGAAGTGTTAGGTAAGAAAGTAGGGATCAGCTTCCATAGTTTTTCTTCTAGTGATCGAAAAAACCTTTTTGGTATGGGTAATAAACTCACCCCACGCGACAAGGCCATCATGCAAGAACAAAGCGATGATTTTTATAAAACTTTTGTCGGAAAAGTCATCGCAGGGAGGGGAGCAAAAGTTGGAAAACCAGAGGTCTTTGCAGAAGGTCGTGTCTGGACGGGATTGCAGGCAAAAGCTCTCGGTCTTGTCGATGAGATAGGTGGTTGGATAGAGGTCTTGGCTGAGGCTAAGCGATATGCAAATATTCCTGAGGGTGAGGAAGTTCAATTACTTCGTTATCATGCACCTTCTCTGCGCGACTGCCTTATGAAACGAAAAAATCTGAAGTCTTGTTTTGAACAGAACGATGGAGCCGATGTGGCTTCCGGACCCCTAGAAGCGCTGTTCATTGGAGAAAAGGCAAAGATCGAAACTCTCTTGAATGCAGAGAAAGAACCCTGGCAAGCTCTCTCCTTCATTCGTGAACTTAAGTAGATTAGGAACCGTCCCACAAGTCGTCTAGCTGCGTTATTTTCGTCGCTGTGCTGCTCATTTACCATCCAGTAAACTGCGCTGCTTGCTCCTCAATGCCTTGCTATAAGACTTGTGGGATGGTTCCTAGATAGAACTCTCTTCCTTGCTAGAACTTATGAGCTTAGCTCGTAAGTCATTTTGATCTTTCTTTCATGAAGATAAAAACATAGCTCGTCATCTAAGCTTGTCATCCACTCCGGTGTCGACAAGTTGAGTTGGACATTTTTGTGGCGAACGAAGAAGCGGACGAGGGTCCCTCCTCCTTCCTGAAGCAGACGTTCTTTCAAAGATTTGATGTCGATCTCGTCTAAACTTTGGCTTTCTTCCGTGCAAAAAGTAAGTGATATTTTTTTGATAAGAGCTCGACGATAGTCCTGCAGAGTGTGTATTTTATCCAGTGTAAATCGGATGGATCCCTCAAAGCCATCTTCTAAAGATCCGCTGACCACCACTAGACTTTCTGGTGGGGGCAGCGGCTGATAGCCTAAAGCGTCTGAGAACATCTGGGCTTCGATAGAACAGCCTTTTTGCTCCAGACGTAGGGACACCATCATATTGCCATTCTTTGTTCGCTTGTGAATCAGTTCAGAAAGCAGAGCTACGGTTGTTACTTTCAATCGAGACTCTGATTTTCTCTTGTTATGATCTCCTTCCCGAAATTGCTGGGGCCTTCTCGCTTTTAAACAAGCTGCAAAATCCTTAATCGATGCTGTGCTAAACGCTTTCATGTCTAGACTGTAGAGATCTAAGGGGTGAGCTGTGAGAAAGACGCCGAGAAGTTTTTTCTCGAGAAAGAGGTCTGCGATAGTCCAGGTTCGTTGTCCATCCAGCAAAGTGGCACCGATAAAAACGGGAGGTGGATCTGAGTTTTTCAATGTTTTCTTGGAAGGAGAGGGGGCTTCATCATCTGATAAATCAAAGAGGGACTTCTGTCCAAGAGATCTAGCATCATGATAGGCCTGACTGTATGTCACCAGACCTGGAATCAGATCCATCAGAGTTTTGCGGGAATAGGGGAAACCATCGAGGGCTCCTACCGACGCAAGCAATTCAAGAGTCTTCTTCCCGAGGTGCCCGAGGTGTGTTCGATGAGCGAGATCCATCAAACTTTTAAAAGAGCCCCGAGCTTCTCTCTCGGCTAACAATTTTGTGAGAGAGGCTTCACCCACTCCTTTGATGGCAGTGAGAGCGAAACGAACTGACTTGGGTTCGGGGACAAAAAATTCACAAAAGCTTTCGTTGATGTCCGGTCTCAGGACAGTGATACCGAGCCTTTGACAGTCCTCGACATACTTCACAATTTTGTCTGTGTTGTGAAGGTCGCAGGTCATCGAAGCAGCGAGAAACTCTTCGGGAAAGTAGGTCTTTAAATAGGCTGTTTGATAGGTCACAAGACCATAGGCCGCAGAATGGCTTTTATTAAAACCATAATTAGCAAATTCGGCCATCAAATCAAAAATATCTTCAGCAATTTTTTGATCGATCTGATTTTGAAGAGACCCCTGTACGAAGCGTTCCTTCTGCTGAGCCATTTCTGCTGGGATTTTTTTCCCCATCGCACGACGTAGGAGATCGGCTTCACCTAATGTATAGTTTGCCAAAACAGCAGCGATCTTCTGTACCTGTTCCTGGTAGACGATCATCCCATAAGTATCTTTGAGGATCTCTTGGAGCTTGGGATGAATATAACTAACAGCTTGTCTCCCGTGCTTTCGCTCCACAAAGTCATCGACCATCCCTGAACCAAGAGGCCCTGGTCTAAATAAGGCGACCAGAGCAATCACATCCTCAAAGCAGGATGGTTTGAGTTTCAGGATGAGTTGAGTCATCCCTGAACTTTCACATTGGAAAATTCCACAGCTGTGCCCCTCGGAGAGCATCTTGTACACGCTAGAGTCGCTGAGAGGGATACTTTCTATGTTAAAGTCTGGTCGTAATCTTCGTTGAATTAACTTGACTGCCTTATCTATAACCGTCAGCGTTTTGAGACCGAGGAAGTCGAATTTGACGAGCCCAACTTTTTCAGTGGGCTTCATCTCAAACTGTGTGATGTAGGAACGACCGTCTGTCGTGTAGATGGGGATGTAGTTGGTCATCTCCCCATCGGAGATCACCAGACCTGCAGCATGGACAGAGGCATGAGAAGTGAGTCCTTCAAGTTTTAAAGCGTATTTCATGCACTCGCGGAGGGAGTCATCTTTGTTCATCTCCTCCTGAATTCTAGGCTCTTGCTCAAGGGCATCTTTTAGGGTGATCCCCAAGTCGGTGGGGAAGAGTTTTGTAAACTGATCCATGCGACCAAAGCTGATATTCATAGCTCGACCGACGCTCTTCACGGCAGCCTTAGCCATCATTTTCCCAAAGGTTGTGATTTGGGCTACATTCTGCGAGCCGTATTTCCGAATACAGTAGGAGATGACTTCCTCCCGTCGCCACTGGCAGAAGTCGACGTCAAAGTCCGGCAGAGAAACCCGCTCTGGGTTTAAGAAGCGTTCGAAGATCAACGTGTAGGGGATGGGGTCCAGATCTGTAATTTTCAAAGCATAAGCGACAAGAGAACCAGCTCCGGAACCCCGTCCCGGTCCTACGGGGATACCTTGCTCTTTAGCCCATCCTATGAAGTCTTGCACAATCAGGAAGTAGTCAGCAAAACCCATCTTGATGATGACATCAAGTTCGAATTCTAAACGTTGAGTGTATTCGGTGCTTTTTTCTTCGGTCCATGTATTTCCATAGTAGGGGCTTATATTTTTTTGAAAGCGATTCTGCAAGCCAATGTGAGAGAGTCTACGGAGAGCGTCCTCTGATTTTTCGCCATCGAATTTTATTTTAGGAAGGTAGTAGCTTCCCATGTCGATTTTTACATGGGAGCATTCCCCAGCTATTTTGAGGGTATTTGCGAGAGCTTCGGGGTAATCTTTAAAGAGATGGAGCATCTCCTCATCGCTAGTGAGATGAAAGAAGGCTTGCTTCAGACGACCTCGGATATCCGCCAATGTTAAGTGATTTTTGATAGCGATGGCTAGGGCGTGAGTGTCCGCAAAATCTTGGTTCAGGTAATGGGCGTTTGCACTGGCGACGAGGGGCAGTGAGAAATGACGGGCTACCTCCACCAGATCAGGGATGTGTTGTTTCTGCTCTGGTAAATTATTTTGTGTCAATTCGACATAGAAGTTGCCATCGCCGAAACGTTGTTTCATCACCTGAATATGGTGGGTGAGTGCCCTTAGCACGGGAGCTGCAGCTGCATGATGAGGATCAAGAATGAGCTTGCGCGCAGGGCCAGAGAGTTCTCGGAGAGTCTGTACGAGTTGAGAAAGTTCTCCCTTTAGACAAGTCGACAGGGCTATGAGATCACCAGAGCGTTCGTTGAGGATGGCCTCGGGGGTGATAGGAACTATGGACAGTTGAGCCCCTAGATAACCCTGGGAGACTACTTTCAGAAGATTTTGATAACCCTTTGTATTCTTGGAGAGGAGTACCAATTGAAAGGCTTTTTTCCCTTCTGTCTTTTCCCCCCGACCAACCACGTCTAGGCTAAGCTCTTGCCCGCCATGATAGATCTCACAGCCAAGAATGGGGGTTAGGCCCTTCTCCTTGGCAGCAAGGTAGAATTCTACAGCTCCATGCATATTGCCATGATCTGTGAGAGCCACATGGGTATGGCCAAGCGCCTTTGCAGCGGAGGTCAACTCCTTGATCCGAAGACTCCCGTCAACAAACGAGTACTCACTATGGACGTGGAGATGGGCAAAAACCGATGGATTTATAGTCTGTTCAGCTACTGTCGTAGGCTGAATTGAATTAGTCATTTCAATTCTCCTCAAAGAGTAGTATTTTTTACACTATTTTTGCCAAGAAGACGATCTTTAGGTCACTAGCCAACTTGTCGAAGTATTCATCACAGAACCTCGTCATTGCGAGCCAATCTCCGTGTTAAGGCAAGATTGCTTCGTCGCCTCCGGCTCTCGCAATGACGAAATGGCAGAACCTCGTCATTCGGCTCCTCGCAATGACGAAATCGCAATAGTAGCGAGGTACTTCGGAGATTTGTTTAAGGATATTTACGAAAACACATGTGAGCCTATCCCACTATAATTCTTGATAAACACCGATAAGTAAGCTAGCTTCGCTACCGTTGTCTGTTGCGGAGGCTGAAAATGGCGGGACGGTTTGAAGGTGTATCAGATGCTCAGTGGGAACTGT
>JAGNWK010000018.1 GCA_017985985.1 Oligoflexales bacterium | reverse complement strand
ATTTCACAATCATTAGGAAAGCTGCCTTGGCAATGATAAAGAGGATTGATGATAAGAATAGCATTAAGCGGCGAACCAAGCTATGTGCATGGGATGATTCTTACCTTGAAAAGGTTATGAAAGCATCCCCTCCCTAAGCGAAGTCTTTACGGCTTGACCCCGTCCTACACCCAAAGCTACGCAATGGGTGTTGAGGACGAGGCTTGCGCCGGTTTTTTGGTCAACGGGGAACTTGCTACGGTTCCCCCTTCTCTTTATCTAAATAGGATCGAATTCGTCACACTGTGGGATGAATCTCAGTGAGGGGAAGTTGAAATTTGGTGCAACAAAAATGGAAATTTCAACACACTGTTTTCTTCTTAGCCTTAGCAGGTGGCACAGCCTGTAAAGTAAGACATCCTCGCACTACACAAGCGCAAGTTCTTCTGACAGACAGCACAAATCCACAGCCTATTTTAGACTTGACTACGAAGACTTTATCTCCTCTCTTAAAGATCAAAATCTAAACCCGAATTATCATTACAATGATGTTCCTTTTTATCCTAGTTCTCAATCTATAAGTTCCCCCTTAAGCCAGGGGGAGATCGATGCGAATTTAAAAACCGATTTAAAGACATATTCACTTCAGCTTGCGGATATTCAAAAAGATGGATCCGTTATAGATGCACAGACAAAGCAACACCTAGCTAAAAAATGCTATGGCTATGCTATGGACCTCAAGTCTGGACAGTTCCTCATCGATCCCTCTGACCACATCGATTCTGTTCTTCGCAATGCCAATAGACAGTGGAATATCCTCTCTGCAGGACAGCTCTGTGTGGATGAGGATGGAATCCTAGTTTCTTTTAATGATAAGAGCCATTACTCGACATCTGTTCTTTCCATACAGACCTTCTTAGATTTCCTCGGTTCCAAGGGGCTTGTAAAACAAGCTACGTTAAAAGAACCTTCTTTAAGTTTTGGCCTCGTTTTCAAAAAATCTGTAGACATCAACCGTCCACAGCAAAAAGCACCTGGTGCAGCAGAACTTGCAACAAAGCTTTCTGAGAAAGACCTAACACTAGCAAGACAGTTTATTGAGAAAGAAAAAGCTAGGTCATTCATTCATGGTGGATCTAAGGATATCCAGCACGACCCTCAACTAGGGGAAGCACTAGAAAAAATAGATGCTTTTCTAAATTCTGATCGATCTCAATCTTTCATGGAAAAATTAACATCGTTAAAAAGTGGTGAAGTTCTGAAAGAGGAGACTGATGAGATTCAGTTCGAAGCAAATTGGAAAACTGATGATTTTGTGGAACTGAAGGCTATTATAAAAGTCAGTCGAAAACCAGGTATGAAAGTTATGAGCGAAAAGACAGGCGTTGTCATGAGCTTCCTCTTTCAAAGAATATCAAAGCCTAAAGTTTTCGACGCTTCTAAAATCATAGAAGAGCATGCTGCCTCAAATGTCGAAAAAGCTCAAGATGCATTCCTAGCTCATCTGGAAGCTGAAGATGCACTTTATGTTCTCAGACCTATGGTTAAAAACGTCACCTTAGAAAACTATTTAATCCTTGCAGAAGATTTCAAAGCTCCACCAACACCCGCATCTACACCCAGGGGCGCTTTTCTTCCTGAGAGCCCGAGGGAAGAATCCCCAGGAGGAAATTCCCTAATCATCGACGATAGGGAGCGTACTAAAGCTATATTGAGAGAATTTTTTCTACAAAAACCTAACGAAGAGCTTGGAAAACTTAGACCCCTTAAACAAGGCTATAATTTGGAGATCGAAGGCATCATCTTTAAAAGAATCGGTCACCTGGGTCGAGGAAGTTTTGGGGATGTCATACATTACATTGCAAAATTTAATCTTGATGAAAAGCCAGTTGACTTTGACTTCGCTATCAAATGGCCACTTGTCGATACTATTGAAGCAAGAAATGAAATTGAAATACTGCAAGACATATCAGAATCGAAACCAGGCTTGGTTTTACCCATCTTAGGTCTTATTGAGACAACTACTGGACCAGCCCTGATCATGCCTCTAGCAAAACCACTATCAAGGAAAAATCACCTAAGAGGTGAAGATGATTTAAAGGTCATTATTTCTGATGCAGAGCAGCTTGTTGACACCCTGGGTGAGTTTGAACAGATTGGTATTGTTCACAGAGATGTTAAACCAGACAATTTGTTAAGGGACGATGCAGGCAGGGTTATTATGACAGACTTTGGGACATCGACTCGTATCATCGATTTCATTGAACAAAATGATTTTACGCCAAAGGGCACCCCTCTAACCATCGACTCTGCTTGCCTTTCCTATGCTGAAACTATTCTAAAATCTGTTCGTGAGAGCTTAGCTAGCAAAACCTTAACAGAGGAGATGCGCGTAAAAGCAGGAGAAGAAGCCGTCGAAAAAGTCCAGAGAGCACTTTCATCTGGAGACCAGTATGGAAATTTAGTGAGCGTGCTGATAAGATACCTAGGTTTAAACCCCTATCAACGTATGGTCAATAGCTACTTAAATATTGATGACCCTATATTCCGTCCGCATTATCAGATGTATATGACCAGTAGTAGTGATCATAGTTTTCACAAATTTCTAGATTTCCTCATTAGAAAATCAAGCTCTGAAGAGGAAGATCCTGCCTTTAAAACAAAGATTCAGCTGCTTATTGATTGTGGATTTTTCGATCTCATAAGAGCAGCTTCGAACGATAAGATTGAGAAGAGACCAAGTCCAACAGAAATTCGTAAATCTCTTGAAAAAATCAAAAGCAAGATCCAAACTCAAGCACAAATCTTCACCTTCCCAACGATTCATTATGCACAAAGCTTGCTCCTAGCAGCTTAGGTGAAAAGCAAACGACAAGATACAAAAGCAACAGACTTTGTGTTCTTATTGCCACACTAAAAACCGCCAGACGGTACAACCATCTGTTTTTTATATAAAATATTATGGCACGTCTTTTGCTTCCTTATTTTTTATTCTATATTGTGGAAAGACTTTTCCCGGTCGGTTTAAATAAGAAAGCAAAAGATGAGTATATTCTTGCAGGGAACCATCGCTAAAGCAGCCCATTTTGCGGGTGTTGGCCTACACTCTGGCAAACTCGTGAATCTCAGCATTCACCCCCAGGCCCCTGACACTGGGATTATTTTCCAAAGGACAGATCTCCTCCACAGCATTTTAATCCCCGCTCACCCCGATCAAGTCGTTTCCACCCAGCTTTGCACAACGCTCGGTCATGGAACCATCCAGATCTCTACAGTCGAGCACCTGATGGCCGCTTTATTCGGTCTGGGAATAGATAACGCCCTTGTGAGAGTCGATTCCGAAGAGATCCCCATCCTTGACGGCAGCGCCGCCCCTTTTGTCGACAGAATCAGTGAAGCGGGGATTCAAGTCCAACCGGCTAAACGCAGATGGCTCTACCCACATGAAAGCTTTGAAGTCCGCAATGGCGATCAATTCATGCGCATAGACCCTCTGGACGCCATGGGGAGGCGCGAGTCCGAGAAACATCCCATCCTCGACCTAGAGTGCAGTATTGATTTCCCCAGTCGTGCGATTGGTAAACAGAAGGTAAGTCTTCGATTTAGTGAAGAGGAGTTCTTAAAATTAGCGGAGGCCAGGACTTTCTGCCATGCAGACAGCGTTCAGGCCATGAGAAAGCAGGGGCTAGCTCTAGGGGGTTCTCTCGATAATGCTGTCGTTGTCAACGACAGCACTGTTCTCAACGCCGAAGGCCTGCGCTCTGAGGATGAATTCGCTCGTCACAAATTGCTGGATGCTATCGGTGACCTTGCCCTGCTCGGTGCTCGTCTAGCAGGTAAAATCACCATCTATAAAGGAGGTCACAGCCTCCATGTTCAATTCGTCAAAAAAGCTATCGAGCATTTTCAACAACAGAACATTCGCGTTGCAAGGAGGGGTTAGGGGAAAAACCTTGAGCCGCAGGCGACGAAGCAATCTTGCCTTTACACCGAGATTGCTTCGCTTCGCTCGCAATGACGAGGTTCTGCGAAGAATACTTAGACAGCTTGGCTCGACGAAACAACTCGACGACGAGATCTCAGCTCCATCCATAGGACAAGAAGAAGAGGACTTAAAAAAATAAAAGTTCGGGTAGATGAAGAGCCTCCCCCACCACCTTGAGTCCAGATAGCATTTGAACCGCAGTTAAGAGGGTCTTTGTCACCTTCATCGTAGTCAGGATCAGGACTTGGGTAGAGATAGAGCAGTCCTGCAATATCATCGGCACCTAGTCTTGGCTTCCTGTCATCACGAGAATAGCCCATGATAGCACCATAATTCGTATGGGCATGACCAAGCCCTATGCAGTGACCCATCTCGTGAATCATCGTATAGACTAAACTCTTCACCGAGACGGAGCTCCCACTCACATTGATATCACAGTCTGTAATCACTCCATCTTGGATGACAGGCCGAGCATAAGCAGCACTCGTTAAATTGCTACTTTCTTTAACAACGATAGAGAACTTGCGATCCTCTCCATCCTCTACAGCACTCGGATCCCAACTCAACTGAAAGCGGAGATAGGACCCGGGGACTCTCATCCAAGCCCGAACAGCATAAACAATAATATTTTGCATCAGCGTAACAGGCTCTAGACCAACCCAAGACTCATCCACTTCTTCTGGATTTTTTAAGCCCTCTGGTGCACTCCCATTCCAATAAAAGTTGATGTAGGGACTTTCTGGACTGACAGGAAGTTTCGCCTCCTGAGGGCCAGAGATAAGAACAAAAGCTCCGGCATATTCCCCCATAAGAAAAAGGGAGAAAATGAAGGACCATCGACTTATGTTTCTGAGTACATTTGTAGCAAGCAACAGATCACTCCTTCCGGTAACTAAAGAGGGCGCTCCCCCCTCTTTAGGATTCTCCCCCCTGTCTCTATCCCCCTCTTTAGAAATCTCCCCTTGCAGGAGAGCGAAACATCTAGTACTCGATCGTCACTCCGACACGCAGTGCATACGGACTGAGAATATTTTTCGTGGTAAACCCGAGAGCCTGTTTGTATTCGATATTAAAGCAGAACCAATCACAGTAATCATAACCAAAGGCCGTATAAATTCCAGGCCCGAGCCCATTAAACTCGTTGACGATTCCTCCCCCAAGAGAAACATAAGTGAAGTGGTCAGCAAAAGTATAACGCTGCCCATAAAAAACACCTGGAGACAGACCGAAAGACCACTCCTTCTCGCTGTCTGTTAGCCAGACAAATTCATAATCTAACGGGTCCGTGGGAGGTATAGAAAGGGGGTTTGAGCCACCAATCCCCATGGAAGCAGGGCCTGCATGAATCACAAAATCTGCATAAGCCGATTCCGTAAAAGGAGACAAGCTTGCCAGCAGAAGAATGAGCGCCATAGCGAAGAGCTGTAGGCAACGAAGCCATCTACCTTTACATGGAGATTGTTTCGCTAACGCTCGCAATGACGAAGTTCTGCATTGACTTCGGTCTCTATTCAGGCTCTTCAAAGTTCTATACCACTTTCTATGGTCATAAACTGCTTTCTACCTGTGACGAGAAGGATGCCACCGAGCGCCCCAGCAGGAAATAAAGCAGACTGCCACGTGATAGCAAAGTGCAAAGGCCCTGACCCCACATACTTCCAAGAAATTCCGGTATGAAGCCCAAAATTATAGCGCTTTTCGAAAAGGTTGTAGGCTTTATCCTCCTCCTTCTTATAAGAAATCTGGGAGTCCTCACGGAGGACTCCGGCCCCGACCAGCACTGAGAGACGATTGGAAAAAAGAGATGAGGGGATCAAGATGTATTTATCGAAGGACAGAAGAAATGTATTTTCTACGACAGATGAGAAAGAACGATGAGCATAAATCATCTGGCTAGCGAAAGATCCTTTTTCGGCATGAAGAAGGAAAGAGCTCCTGAGCCTATCATCACCCTCCTCCATAGCCCCTAAACCAGCTCGAAGTTCCCACGCCTGCACTGGCGACGCCATCAGGCAGAGCGCTACGAGATGGAAAAAAAACCATCCCCCAAAAAATTGGAATTGTGAAGCTGATCTCTGCATAAGGATATTCTACACCAGATCAAAGGACATCGAGACCTCGCCCCATCCGACCCACTAATTTTTCTGGAAGAGCCCCCAGCCTGACAAATATGTATAGGCTGTGATCAGTTGGTGGTCCGTGCGATTGGATTCAGACCAGTTTTTGAGATCCCCCAAGAGTCCTCCCTTCTGACCCATATCACTCAAATCCTCACTTTTAAGATGTCTTTCGAGATCTGCTTCTGACTTGTTGTCCGTCTCGGGATTTTCTGTGAACCTCTTACTGACCACAATATCAGGTTGTATCCCCTTCGCCTGTATAGAGCGATCACTCGGAGTGTAGTACGTCGCAACAGTAATTTTTAGACCTGAACCATCTGGAAGCGGAATCAATGTTTGAACGGAACCTTTTCCGAAAGAAGGAGTTCCCATAATCAAGGCCCGCTTGTGATCCTGCAAGGCACCCGCCACAATCTCTGAGGCACTCGCAGATCCCCTATTGATGAGAACTATCATAGGGAAATTGATAAAAGAGGGAACTTTATGAGCGAACTCTCGTTCGATCTTGTCTTGAGAACGACCGACGGTCGATACGATCAGTCCACTTTCTAAGAAGAGATCCGCTGTCTTCACCGACTGATCAAGCAGACCACCAGGGTTGTCTCTCAGGTCGAGAATAATCCCTCGTATAGGTACTTTCTTTTTCTCGAGATCTTCTAAGAATTTTAAGATCTCTGAACTCGTTTTTTCCTGAAAATGAGACACCCGGATCAAATGAATCCCTTCTGATAAGGTCTCCATCTGCGACGAACTGATTTTAATAATCTCTCTCGTTAATTTAAAAATAAGCGGCTTTTCAGTATCTGCTCGTTTTATTGTCAGCGTGATGGAACTACCTGGCGGCCCCCTCATCAGCTCCATAATTTCCCCTTTTCCTTTCTTGACATGACCTGCATTCGATATTTCATCTTCGATAGAAAGGATTTCATCCCCCGCTTTTATCCCTGCCTTCATCGCTGGACTATCATCCATAGGAGAAAGAATGATCAGACGATTCTTATCATGCGTAACGACTATGCCGACCCCCCCAAACTGCCCTCTGGCATCCAAGGTCAATTGCTCAAAAGCTTTCTTTGGCATGTGCTGAGTATGAGGATCTAGATTGCGAATGATGCCATCGATGGCGTATTCAACTTGCTGGGGAATCGTTGTCTTCTCCTCATCCACATACATTTTTTCAAGATAGTGGAAAACTTTGGAGAGAGTCTCTAAGGCTTTGTATTTCTCATCAAGCAGCAAAGGAGAACTCTTAGAATCAGGCCCTTGAGCTGCAGCCACAGGATATAAGAACAAGAAAGGAAAAAGAAGCGAGAGCACTCGCCCGCGAGCAAGTCTGATGAAAAAGCACATGAGTCCTCCTATCGGATACTTGTAGGATGAGTCAAACTTTGGAGCGCTAATCTCTTCAATTTTTTCCCTTCGACGCGACTCTCAGGGCTTAATTCCTTGTTTGTAAGGAAGCTATCAATAAGTTGGGCAGCTTTCTTAGCTTCATTTTTAAACAGATGATGGTAGAACAATTCTTGAACAGGTTCAAAACAGGTCTTACAGAAGTTAGCTGCTAACCGAAACGATTCCATCGCTTCCACTTCTTTTTTTTGTTTTTTCAAAAGATAGCCTAGCTGAATCCGAGATAGATAGTAACCAGGGTTTTCGAGCAGAGCCTTTTTATAGTACTTCTCAGCCACACGCAGACGACCCTCTTTTTCAAAGCTCAACGCATAATTATGGAGGACTCGTTCCTGATAAGAATAGTTCTTATCTCGCAGGACGGCCTTCAGCACTTGCCTTGCCTCTTTGTATTTCTGCAGCTCTATCAGGACAGAGCTAAGGTTTAAGCCGCTGGCAGAATCTTTATTGAGCTTATAGGCACTCTCGAAATAAAATTTAGCTCGTCCATAGCTATGCAAAGACAGGTAAGCTAATCCAGCCATATTATAAACCAGGGGATTGTCTGGGTACTCCTGCAACATGGGCCGAAGGGTCTGAATCGCTAGCTCAGGCTCGCCATGATCCAAATGCTCCTGCAAGAGAAGGATCTTTGTTTCAAGAATCGAAGCTTTGTTTTCCAGCTCAGACTGATTCTCTTTTAAGCTTTGACAGGATGAAGCCATCCACATTAGAGTGCCAGCCATAATGAGAAGTGGAACCTTACGCATCCTAAGAGTAAAGTCTCGAAGAGATTTCGAGATGAAGTTTTGGATCAGCAATGCTCCCTCCAGGACAGGTTGGGCATCTACAGGTCTCAAGTTAGGCATTTCAGATAGCTCCATTATATACCTAGCACAGACAACAAAGGAAAGAGTATGGAAGATAAAAACACATCTTTCAGCGAATCCCATTTAAAGATGCAAAAAGAAGAAAAGCGACGAGCCCTCGGTCTACGCCTGCAAGAAATGCGACAAGCCAAGGGTATTTCTTGCAAAGAAATCGAACATGAAACTCGCATCGCGATCAATTTTATTACAGCACTGGAGGCAGGTAACTTTGACGCCCTGCCGGCAAGAGTCTTCGGACGAGGATTCATAAAAAGCATAGGGAAGGCTCTGAACACAGACTGCAGTGCATTCCTTACCAGCTACGATGAGTGCTGGGATGAAGATCCGCGGCCTAATCGCCTCAGTCGAAGCGAAACTCGAATGAGACACTGGCGCAGTTTTATACCTCAGCGCAAGCGTCACACCAAAAACACGGGCCTAGCCCTGTTTAATTATTTCACATTTGGCCGTCTACTTCTACCCTCTGCAGCTGTTCTCGCACTAGGCACCCTCGTTTACAGTCTCTTTTCCTATCAGACACAGCCACCTGAATCGGATGCGACCAGTAAAATAAGCCAAGAGTCCGCAGCAACGGCGAATGAACCCATAGAAGTACAAGGACTGAAAGACAGCCTTGAGTCTAAGCCCACCACAGAACTCAAGGCAGAAACAGAAGTGGCAGGAAAAGATGCCAGCCCCTCACCGAGCCCAAGCTCTACAGACTTGACACCGAACACTGTCGTGATCGAAGTCAAGCAAGAAGTACGCATCAAACAGCAAGTCGGAGATCGTTCCGAGATTAAATCTTATCAGCCTGGGCGCTACACATTTATTTTCCAAGATAAGATCGACTTCTACGTTTTTGATATTTCCGCAGTAGAAATCTTTTTCAACGGTAAAAAGTTGGGACCCCTAGGACTTAAGGGTGAAGAAAGAAAATTAAGCTTCCACTCAAAATCTCTCGATGTAAAACCGGCAGAGAAGTCACCGACCGATAAAGTTAGGCTCTGATATATAGCAAGGTGCTAGTACAGCAAGGAAGGGGTCAGGGGGGAACTGCGTAGCTGGTTCCCCCTGAATTATTTTCTTGGGAGAAACCCGCTGCGTAGTTTCTCCCAAACCCTCTTCCTTGCATAAAAAGCCCTTCCTTGCTGGAGCGGAAAAATTATGGTTTGGGTCTGCCTCGCCCTCTTCTCCTCTAGTTTTCTGCTAGGATCCTCTTTACAACTCGGCCTAGTCCCCTACCAAGTTCTGACTTTTCCTCTTTTAGGTTTAGCTCTCCTTTTACGAGGATCCACCGGAGCGCAGGTCTGCCTTGCACTGGCGAGTATAGTCTGGGGGCTCTCTCACGGAGCTCCTAGTCCCTCGCAAACATGGGAGAATGTTACAGCCGTACAAACTAGTTTCTCAAGATCCCCTGGATATCTCATCGTCTCCCACAACGGAGCCTACTATTCAGCCCAAGGTTCTGCAGCGATCGGAGACAGAGGCCTAGTCCTTCCCCCAAAAAACAGACAGACACTAAGCTTTCTTCAGGCGTCTCGAGCCAGCTATCAAAGCTATAGGGATACAGTACAAACGGGATTGCTGACCGCGCTTGCTACAAAGATGAAAACAAGCATCCAAGATAGGATTGTAAACGTCCCCTCTGACCTCCAAGCTCTCTGCTCAAGTCTCATCCTCGGAGACAGCTCACAACTGCAGAGATATGAAATAGAGACCTTCAAAGTTTTGGGGCTTTTCCATGCCTTGGTGGTAAGTGGATTCCACATCACAGCTTGGATTTTCATCGTCCGCTTCCTGCTAGCAAGCCCGCTGCTCTTCCTCTATACCTGCCGAGTGATTTCTCCATCGGCTTGGCCTTCTTTTACTTTGCTCTTACGGCTCCTCTGTCTCTTGCTTCTTCTCATGTACGTGACGGCCATTGGCTTCCCTCCGTCTGCTCAAAGGGCCTTTTTCATTTATCTCATTGGGGAATCTGTCCTCTTTTTTGGGCCTACGTTTTCCTCAAAAAGAAGCCTCACCTTGGGAGCCTCCCTACTCTGTCAGGCTGCTATTTTTCCTTTCAGTTTGCTAAGCCTATCATCCTTTCTCAGTTGGACGAGTTATCTCCTCGTCCTTGCCCTACTCGTCGGAAAGCCACTAGCTGGGGGCCAAAGCCCTGGGGGCTTTTCCTTATGGAAAACCAAACTTAGCTCTCACCTAAAATGCCAGGGGGTGCTCACTCTGCTCGTCGCTGGACTTTGCGGTCAACTTAGCCTTATAGGAATGCTCAGCAACCTCCTCTGCACCCCCCTCTTTCCCTTTGTGTTCATAACGACCTTAATCCTCCTTTTTCCATCTCTTATGCCGTCCCCTGTCCTGCAGGGAGCGATCGAAAGCCTCAGAATCATCCTTGAGATCCTGCACTCAAGCTCAAACTTTGCCAAAGACTTCCACCTTTACTTTGACCTCAGCGAATCCCATAAGCCATTCCAGTTACTCGCTCTTTTCATAAGTTTTGCTTTTTTTCTCAATATTTTCAAAACCTGGACGATGAGCTCTGGTGAAAATGCCCCCCCAAGAAAAAAGGGAGGTAAGGTAAGCTCTCAAGCTCGACCGAGCACTGCAGAACTTACTTAAGAGAAGGACTACTAAGGGAAGACTAGCCATGACTGAAGAAAGCAAAGCAAAAAACTGGGCAAACTGCCGGGTCCTCATCGTCGATGACTCTAAAGGGATGCAAGAGGAGGTGGCTCGCGTCTTCGAAGCACTTGGCTGTCAAGTCTGTGGGACATGCTCAAATGGGGTGGAAGCTATAGAACTTTGCTCGAAGTTAAAGCCAGATCTTGTCAGCCTCGACATCATCATGCCCGAAATGGATGGTATCGAATGCTTCCGCGAACTTCTCAAAGTCAATCAGGGTCTTAAATTTGTTTTTATTAGTAGCCTTGTTTCCAACCACGAGTTTTTAAATAGTCTTAAAGATGAAATCCCTCCCCATCTCTTTCTCCCTAAACCACCGAAAGAACAACTACTCCAAAGTGTTCTGGAGAAGATTTTTTCCTAGGAATCATCCCATAAGTCGTCTAGCTGCGTTATTTTCGTCGCTGCGCTTCTCGCTCCTCAATGCCTGATACGACTTATGGGATGGTTCCTAGTTCTTTTTCAACTTTACGAGATGAGAAAAAAATCGTAGGACAGGTATCAGAAAATGAACCGTCATCTTATCGGTGATCCCTCATGCTTGCGCATAAGCTCATGCTTGTCGCATTCATAGATAATAGAGCTGCTAAAAATCATGAGCAAATTTTATAAAATCCTAGTTTTTATATTGCTAAAAGTCTTAGAAAGAACTTACAGCATCACAGAAGTTCGAAACGATAAGAAGGCACAGGCTAGCCTAAGGCACCCATCAGGAGCTTTCCTTCTCGCCTTCTGGCACGAACACCTACTCCCCATTCTTTTCACACAAAAGGGACTCCCCTTCTATACTCTCGCAAGTCGTTCAGAAGGAGGCGAACTGATCGGCTATCAGTGTGAGAAGTACGGATATAAAGTGATTTATGGAAGCCAGGATCGAGATGGGCATGACAAAGGCGGATTCAAGGCCCTACTAAATCTGCAGAGAGCTCTGAAAAGAGGCTTTCCTGTTGCCATCACCGTCGACGGCTCTATTGGACCGAGAGGGGTGGTCAAAGCCGGTATTATCGAACTTGCTCGACAAGCTCAGTGCTGCATCATCCCCACTGGGGTTTATATCGATCGCTACTGGACCCTCAAAACTTGGGATCAGTTCAAAATTCCCAAACCCTTTGCTAAGATCTCCGTCCACTATGGGGACCCCCTCTTCATCTCCAAAGACTGTCGTCAAGAAGATTTCCCCACCTTACAAGACAAGATTGCCAATGACATCCATACTGCAGGGAACCTGCAAGGAGGGGGTTAGGGGAAACCTTGCCCTGAGCTCCGTCGAATGGGTGCGCAGATGGCTCCCCCTTAAAAAGGGCAGTGACTGCACAAAATGTCTAGTATACTATAGCCCACCATTTTCCCGGGAAAACATTAGGATGGCAGATGTTCAGAAATATCTTTTTAGCTTTTATTGGCGGTGTTGCTTTCGGTATCCTATGCCCAGGAACAACGGACAACTTTGATGTCGCTTCAGCTCTCTTCGTGCGTTGTATCAAGATGGTGGTGGTGCCTATCATCTTCTTTTCTCTTGTCGCGGGGATGTGCAAACATAGCTCAGAAAATAAAGGAGGGGTTAAAAGACTTTTTATCAAGACACTTCTGTACTTTGAAGTCATGTCTTTAGTATCCATTCTCATCACATTTGGGTTTATGCTTTTACTCCGCCCAGGAGAAGGGCTCGACCTCAGCCCCTTTCAAAACATCGACATCTCTCATTTCAAAGTAAAGTCAGAGAGTTCTTCCCTAAAAGACTTTTTTTTCAGCGTCTTTCCTGACAGTTTCTTTGGAACCCTGACCCACGACAATCTCCTAACCGTCATCTTCCTAGCTGTCATAAGTTCATTAGCCATCATGAGCATGCCTAAAAACAAGCTCATTATCATGTTTGTCGAAGAGGCGAATCGGTTCTTCTTTCAACTGATTCATCTCGTCGTCAAGTTCTCCCCTATCGCTATTTTTGCTGCCATAGCCCACACTATCGGTCAGTCGGGTTTAGCCAGCCTCGTAAGCTTAAGTTATTTAATCCTCACCGTCCTTGCGAGTATGATGGTTTTTTGCTTAGCTCTGGCGTGTGTAGCTCAATTTATCTTCAAAATCCCTATTGTTAAACTTTTTATTCATATCAAACAAGAACTGTTAATAGCTTTCGCTACGTCCTCTTCAGAAACTGTTTTTCCACAACTTTTAGAAAAGCTGGAAAGTTTTGGCTGCTCTCAAAAAACAACTACATTTGTCTTACCGATGGGCTATTCCTTCAACCTCGACGGAACTGCTATCTATGTAACAGCTGGTGCCTTGTTCATCCAACAGGCCTACCACATTCCTTTTACACCTATGGACTATGTTCAACTTTTCCTCATCCTCTTGGTCACATCAAAAGGAGCTGCTGGTGTGACAGGTGCTGGTTTTGTCGCTTTATCTGCCACTCTTGCAGCTATTCCTGAGACCCCCATACCCCTCGCAGGATTAGGGATATTACTCGGTATAGATCGCTTTATGTCGGATGCACGTGCTATGTCAAACATCATTGGCAATGTCATAGGTACCCTTATCATTGCCAAATCTGAAAAATCTTTCACTCTCCCTAAAGATCTGAAAAACAGAGCTATAGAACAAGAATAGTCTATGTCCAAATCCAAACAAAAAAAATGTGCAGATTGTCGGCTATTCTTACACATCTGTGTCTGTAATCTTATGCAGCCCTTTCTGACAAAAACAAGAGTGAGTCTTGTTATCCATAAAAGTGAATTCAACAAAACCTCAAACACAGGACGAATTGTCCACAGTCTACTAGAGAATAGCAAAATCAATATTTTTGGTGAAAAAGACAAGCCACTTCAAGTAGGAGATTTTTGGCAAGAAGACTATTCAAACATTATGCTCTATCCCGCTAGTCAACTGACAATAGACCATTTAGCTCCACAAGAAAAACCAGTTAACCTGATCGTTCCTGACGGCAATTGGGGACAGGCTCGAACAATTGTAAAAAAAATTCAGACTCTGCTGCCTATCGTCGCTGTCGGCATACCTCTCGGCATACCAAGTGAATATGTTTTGCGAGTGCACCCTGATCCTGAGAAAATATGTACTATAGAAGCCATCTATCGAGCTCTCTGTGTTTTTGAAAAAGATGTTCCTCTTCATCCTCTCATGGATATGTTTAGAATTGTGAGAGATCGTCTCTTATGGAAGGGAGGAGCTCGAAAGGCTCCTGATCCATCAGTTTGAAATTGAGAAAGGACAGACTATGTTTATTGTTCTCTTAAGCTACAAAAGGCCTATTGAAGAATTAGACGCACATCTTATCACTCACAGGACTTTCTTGGATGAGGGCTACGCCCAAAATATACTAGTTGCTTCAGGCCCACAGGACCCTAGGACTGGTGGTGTCTTGATTTCCCAGCTCAATGACCGTAAAAAACTAGAAGATTTTCTGGAGAGAGACCCCTTTAAGGTACACGGTCTTGCCGACTACCAGCTGATTAAATTTCTACCGGTCAAATACCATCCTGACTTTGAATCTTTTGTGGAGTGACCTCGCCCTTTGTCAGCTCAGCCTTTTCCAAAATACCATCAACAAACCGAATAATTCCTGATACTTACTGAAAGGATATGTTTTGCTAGAAACCATCTCACAGTCGTATAGCAAGGCATTGAGGAGCGAGCAGCGCAGTTGACTTGCTGGTAAATGAGCGCGCCTCGACGAAAACAAGACAGCTAGACGACTTGTGGGATGGTTCCTAAACCATGACCCCATTCCTATTTGTAGGACCTTTCTTATGCGTATGCGATTCTCCAAAAAAGTCTTTGAACAGCTTAACTTCACTTTGCTTGGTTCCAGTCTTTTCTTCTTCACTACCATGCTGCCACTCAAGCTTTTAGCCATGCCTACTCGAAGTCTACACTCAACTGGCAGTGTGATCATTGAGTCAGATGACGATGCTGATGATCCTTTAGCAGCATGGAGAGAAATCCCTAGACGTGACGCTGTAGAGGATGACGCAGAGTCCTTTTATGAGACTTCCCCTGCGGAGTGCAGCCTCGTAGCCCCAGCTGAGGCTCTACCACCAGAGGGAAGCTCAGAACCCGTAGCAGCGGAAACCCTGCTGCCGATTCCGCAAGCCCCGGTCCATATGACACCTCCTGTCCCCCCACCCTTGGTACCTATTCATCAAGCTAGACCAAGGCATATTTATGGAGCGTCCTGCGGAAGCTCTGATACCACAGCAACACCTGTCCCTGCTTACACTGCATATGCCCCTTTTCCCGGTGTTCCACCTTTGATATCCACCATTACGGAACAATTTATCCTGGCTCAACTAGGAATCATGCATCTCGTTGGACCATATGAACCTGTAAGCATAATTCCACCCCATCTAGGTAGTACGAGAAGAAGCACGGGAACTCTCACATTAGCGCGACCAACCGCCGTGATTGGACCTATTTCTCGATCTCGATACGTAAGAAAACTTCCACAACAGGACCAAAGTATGCTCTCTTGTGGAAGCAGGAGTTCACAAAACCCGCGCAGAGACCATGATAGGAGAGGGGGTGGAGGAACAGCTGGCTGACTATCACACCAGACTAGCAGCAGTGATACTTTGATGTTCGACTTTACGCATTGCTTCCATCTCTCCTAGCTTTTTCAATAAAAAGTCTCCTCCGTTTAGACGCCCTCAAGTCAGCCGTGATACAATGAGACTCAGAAACAAACTAAGACTTCGAGCACTTCATGGATCTTCATATTTCAAAGCCCATTTTCTACAAAACTGCACTATGTCTTAACCTCACCTTCACTCTTTCTTGCAACACAACAAAAAGAAAAAGCCCATCGAAGCCGTTGGGAGAGAAGCATCTGCTTAATGCCTCTTCCCCAGCAGTACCTAACTCTTTGATGAACAAAGCTAAACAACTTTATATTGTAGGATCACCCACCAAGACCCTAGAACTTGTCAAGGGGTTTACCAAAGTCGTCATAGTAGGCCCTGCAAAAGTAGGAAGTCCACACTTAGATAGCAAAGAGCTCTTCGTAGATCCCAAGGAAGTACCCAAGCCTGAATCTGAACCTCAACGCATGGCAGAAAGTGCTGAAATGATAGATCGGCCTTTTGCCGAAACCACTGATGCTTCTTCAAGTGTACGCAGAGAATCTCCCATTCCGCAGGAAAGGGGAACTGCAACTCCTGCACCTAGTCCCGAATTGATTCGTATCGAAGTGGGCAAAACCAATAGGGTGGTGGTAGAATTACCTGCCGTCGCCATCCCTCAACTGAAAAATATCAGCTTCCCTCCAGAGGAAGATGCGGCTTTCGTCTTTGTCCCTGCAGATCATTTGATCGTGAAAGCAACTCAGCAAGGCTCTGTTCTCGTTGGAACGATTGAATATCGAAATCCTAAACAAGCCAGGATTGGAACTACGGATGGGGTTCTTTTAGAAGCGCTAAATTTAGTACCTCGTATAGATGAGATTAGCGTTCATAAGAAATTGTTTACCAAGGAAGGAGATAAACAAGTTATAGCAAGTACAAATTTCCGGAATGATCCTCAATTCGATCTCAAAACACGGATTGTACATGAATTGGCCTCTCTCGATAAAGAACCTATCGACATCGCTCCGTCAGAACTTCCCTCTCGTTCAAGCGTCAGATTTTCCGAACCTTTTCAAAAAATAGCACAGGGAGATTTCAGTGGCTCAACCCTGTTCAAAACTGCATTCGATGTCGAGGGATCAAGAGTAGAACTCGTTGTAAAAAAGATACCTCTTACTGATACAAGTGGTCAATACACCGCGGAAAAAATGATGCAGAGAGCTGCGACAGAAGTTTCTATAGGAATAGAAATGTCAAGGCACCCTAACAGCATACCCGTCTACGGGGCGTATATTGCAAATGATTCCTGTTACATTGTCATGGAGCCGATGCAAGGATCTTTGAAGGGTATGATGTTTGACCACAGTCCTGAAGGCATACACTCACTGTATATACAGCTAACTTTGATTGTTCGTGCTCTTTCAGCTTTGCATAGAGGAGGCTTCGCTCACAATGACTCTTCATTAAGGAATTTTTTCTACAAGGGACGCCTAGCTTTTCTTGGAGATTATGGAGAGGCCGAGCGTACAAAAGATACATTTATGTTTACTATAGATTTTGCCAAATTTGCTAGCGAAGGCTTACCACCATGGCTTAGTGCCAACTATGCTGCAAAGATAGACGAGCTGACCAGGGAGCATCGAGCACCAATCGATGGGGAAATGGAGGCTTTACTTTTAAGAACTTATGACAGCCATCTCAAGACCAAGCTATAGTTCTCAGGAGAAAAATATGCTAACGAGATCTATATACCTTATATTTTCAATCTTTTTCTTTTTTCAACTGCAAAAAACCTGTAGCGTCAAAAATAGCAGCAGAGAGATCTAGATCCAACAAGAGCTCACCGTTCACTCTCAATACAGCCCTTCCCCCTAGGCGCGATTTTGCACTTAAGCGATATCTAACTTTTTTTGATAAAAGGTTTGCCGTAAAGGACCATCCAACGAACAACAAGGCTCTGAATTCTTTCCTCGAATGTCCCCTTGGAACTCTGCTGATCGTGTGAATCCATTTCGCTTAAATGTATCCCCCTAACCCCTGGTACAGAACTAGAACGCTGTGAGCTAGCAGGGTTGTTAGGCGTTCGTCCGTACCTCCCGTACCTCCCGTACCTCCCTCCACTGGATCTTTGGTTAAACCAAAGCTAGATTCTTTTTTAGAGATTTTTACTGTAAGGAGTTCAGCAAATTTTTTAAGGGAAGGTCCCTCTATTTTTGCAGAGAGGGGAGAGCCCAACTTATTTTTAGGAAATAAACAATGAGTCATGCCTGGAGAGCAATTTTTCCCGGCCTCTAATAAGATTTCCAAGGCCATATCTTCTACCTGTCCAGAAAGAACTTTGGCCAAATCTTCATCTGCAGTTTTAGCTAGCAGCTCGGCAAGATTTTTAACATGCGGGGGAAGTTTTGTGACTTCTGTATGCATCAAATCTTGGAAAACAATTTTGAGCTCGATAGCCAACCTCAAGGTGACGGGCCTTTTAGCTAGTTGCGAGAACGTCACCCCGAGCAAAGTCGAGGGGTATCTTGCCTTAACCGAATGACATTGCCCTGACCGCCTCCGTTTCACTTCAGCGTGGGGATGACGAACTTCGATCCTAGTCATCCCCACGCCGAAGACCGAGGAACGAGGCCGTTAGGCGGTCAGGGGATCTCATGCGTAAGATCAGTTCATCAAACCCCAACTCAGTCCCAAGTCCTGCAGACGAATATCGTGAAACCGATTACAAATAAATGGGTGCGCAGCTGGTTCCCCTAAAAAGGGTCACCTAAAACTTTCTGGTAATCTCTTAAAATTTTCTCCCAAGAATAGTGCTCTCTCACCCATCGTTGACTTTCTCCCAAATCTTTTTGGGCAGAGTCGTCTCTCCAGTTTCTTTCTGCAATGAAAGACAGTTTTGCGTTAAAATCGTCTCGGTAGCCATAGACGCTTGGCATAACCGACTCATAGTAGCGAAAGACAGAACACTCTTGATTGACGAGCACAGGTTTTTTGAGCATGACAGCCTCCAAAACAACCATGGAAAGGCTCTCTAAGGGAGAGGGGTTGACAAGACATAGGGCTTGACGAATTGTAATGCTCTTATCCGATTCTGATAGATGTCCCAGATAGCGAATATTTCCTTGCTGAGGAAGAACGACTCCTTCTTCTACATGACCCGCTAAATATAAGTTTACATTCTTGAAAGGAGAAGATTCTAAAAAAGAATGGAAAAATTGTATCAGTTCATCGATTTTCTTCCCCCGACTGATTCTTCCAAAATAAAGAACATAAGGTGGATCAAGTGCTAAAACTTCTTCTTCACCTTCTTGATCGTAATTTTCATCAAAACCAAGACCCACAATCTGGATCTTATCACTTTTGCCTATACGCCCTTCCATCAGTTCCTTTTCTGAAACTGAGTTTACAAAAATATGAGATGCTTTTTGAAACATACTCTTAAATAAAGAGAAATAAAAAGCAGGTTCATCGTGAGCCTCAGGGACCAGGATGATGGGTCTTGATTGCACTTTTGATTGCACAAGAGAAATCCCCCAAACGGTTGGAAGATAAAGGTACGTAAAGAAAACCCAAGCATCGTAGTCATCCCTATGCTGTTTGATATATCGGGACAGCTTAAAATTAACGGGGCCCTGAAGTATCAAAAATTTGAGCTCAAACCAAATTTGGAGGGGTGTCCATAGCCTTCTTAAAAATATTTTCTGGAAAAGAAAAAGAAAGCGACTGTAGATAGGCAAGAAAAGAGAACGACCCCAGAAAGAATCGAAGCGATGAACATTCACCGAGTGGAGTTCACTTCGCCCTTCTGGATAAAAATTCTTCCATGTCGTGTACTCTTTTGCAGTGGTGGTCAAAACATCAACTTGCCAACCCAGATGACTTTGCATCTTCTCAGCAAGAAGCCTGGCTTGCATTTCAGCACCACCCACCACTTCCCCCCCATACCTCTGGACCACGACCGCTATCTTTTTCACACGAACTCCTGTTGCCCAATAAATTCCAAGTTATATACTGACGTTACGCACGATCTTAGGTATGAGATCCCCTGACCGCCAATATCATTCCGTTAGGAGGAACTCCTTACCTGTCTGTCTTGTTTTAACTCGACACCTCTCGACGGAGCCTGCCCTGAGCGAAGTCGAATGGGCTCGAGGTGGCCGGGCTTTAGCTGATAGAGAGAACGTCACCCCGAGCGAAGGTGTCTAGGTATTCGTCGCAGAAGCTCGTCATTAGCGAAGCAATCTCCGTGTAAAGGCAAGATTGCTTCGTCGCCTACGGCTCCTCGCGATTACGAAATCGTAATACTTAGACAGGTTGGAGCGAAGTCAAGGGAAGTGTAGAACACCCCTCTCTACTTTTAAATGTCCAAGCCTGATGGAGATTCTAAAGTCATGCCAATAAAGTTCAAGGCCTCTAAGTTGGCTCAGAAAGCCATGTCTCTGACTGAAGTACTTGTCGCCATGGGTGCTAGTGGTGTTCTTATTCTCGTCACAACAGTCTTTCTGTCTAATCAGCAAGAAAATGCTAAAGAATTAGAGCAAATGATGAGTATGAAGGCACTGGCCATGGACATAGAGGAGGCTTTATCCAACCCCAAAAATATCTTCAGCAGTGCCACCCTCTCGACAGACGATGGCAACAAAGCACTTAAAGAGTGTATCCTTTCTTCTCCCCTTTGCCAGCGGCACGCAACGGATCTCAGACGCCAATTGCCTTTTGAACTCATTACCAGTCTTGGTCGTGAAGCTGTTACCATCCCCAACATTCAAAAGCATCGCGTTGCAGGGACCAAAACTAAACCTGCCATCTACCGAATTAAAAATAGAACTCTCTGCCCCATTGATAGTACCGCTGGGGATTGCAACCTCGAGGTTCGGACTTATTTCTGGGCGAACTGCCCAACTGATGATGCATCTCTGGGGACCGCTCAATCAGGAGAAGATGACAGTGTATCTGCCGCCTCTGCAGGCAACCTCAATTCTAGTCCAAGTGAATGCTCTCGAGCGCAAACCATCAACCTCCGTTACCAGGTTGTGATGAACAATCGTGCTGTTGGAGGTGGCGCTGTCACAAAAGTACGGAGGACTCTGCCCTCTATCCCCACAGATGAGGCTTTTTGGGATGACAAACCCACACTCCTAAGTTCCTCCTTCGGGGCGACTTCCCTGCCTGTGGCCCTCATTGTTCAAGACTCTGATCTTAGACTGCAGTGTGGTCCCAATTACACCATCACAGGTATAAAAGATAGAAAGGCCATCTGTGAGTGCATCTACCCTTTTAAAGAAGAGACCGCTGCAGATGGAAGTAAATCCTGTACTGGTGTAACCAGACAGTGTCGAGCCAATGAGAGGTATCGAGGGGTCAACTTAGATGGAACTATCATTTGTCAACCTATCTACTGCGAGTCGACCCTAGTCGAAAGTCTAAATAGTGACTCTAGTCCCTCCCCAGTAGCTGCAGGCACTGCTCGCAGTGAGGGCTGTAACAAAGGGGGCTGGATTGAATCCATTCGCCCAGCCCCGCAAAGACCACCGGCCGCAGGCACCGGTGCTGCCGCTCACCCTATTCCCGAAACATCTTGCTACAGCCAGTCCCCCTGCGCCGTAGACAAGTGGGGGGGGTCTTGTACCTCAGTCGTAAAATGTTTCATAGAGCTTAGCTGCTGCTATGAGCTCAATCCCAGAACCGTTCCTCCTCCAGCCCCCCCTCCAGTAGATCCCGAGTGCCTCAATGTGCCAGGACGTACACCAGGGTCACCAGGCGCCCATAGCAGGACCCCAGAGGGTGAGCATATTTACTGGGAGAACGGTTGTTGGAAATATTGGTAGTTTACTGATGTTACAGACGAGATCCCCAATGTCATTCGGCGTTCTCCACCTCGTCATTGCGAGCGAAGCGAAGCAATCTCCGTGTAAAGGCAAGATTGCTTCGTCGCCTACGGCTCCTCGCAATGACGAAATCACACAACGAGAATCACAAATGCAAAAAACGAATCAGCATATAGTCAGGCTCAAAGAACTTCTCTCAGAAAAAATCTTATTTCTCGATGGAGCGATGGGGACCATGATCCAGGGTTTCGGCCTCGAAGAGGCTGATTTCCGTGCTCAACGCTTCCTTGAGCACGCAAAAGACTTGAAGGGGAACAACGACCTCCTCTGCCTCACGAGGCCAGATGTCATCCTCAATATTCACAGACAGTACTTAAAGTCTGGCGTGAACATACTCGGAACGAACACCTTCAACGCAACATCTATCTCTCAAGCTGACTACGGGCTCCAAGAGCCTCACATCGTCTTTGAGATCAATCAAGCTGCTGCCCAAATTGCACGTGAGGCTATACGCCTTGAGTACCCTGATGAGACCGAACTCAGGACCCAAGAACATTTCGTGGCTGGCTGCGTCGGCCCCACGAATAAGACCCTCACCCTTTCTCCAGACGTTAACAACCCAGCCTACCGCGCTGTCACCTTTGAAGAGCTCAAAGAGTCCTACTATGGGCAGATCTCTGGTCTTATAGCAGGGGGGGTGGACCTGCTACTGGTAGAGACCGTGTTTGACACCCTCAATCTCAAGGCCTGCCTGTTTGCCATTTCTGAGTATGAACTAAGAGAAAAGATCAAGATCCCTCTCATGATCTCTGTGACGATCACCGATCGATCCGGTCGCACCTTTTCCGGTCAAACCGTAGAGGCCTTCTGGTACTCCATCCGACATGCCAAACCACTGACGGTTGGGATCAACTGTGCATTGGGTGGAAAAGACATGCGTCCCTATGTCGAGGATCTCTCCCGCATCTGTGACTGTTTTGTGAGCTGCTATCCCAACGCGGGGCTACCCAACCCCATGAGTCTAACTGGCTATGATGAAACACCAGAGGACACCGCAAAAACACTACGAGACATGGCACAGTCTGGACTGATCAATCTAGCTGGGGGCTGCTGTGGGACCACTCCTGCCCACATAGCAGAAATCGTGAGAACCCTCCGAGATTTGCCCCCGAGACCCATTCCGACGATCATTCCTAAAACAAGGCTCAGTGGCCTCACGCCTCTGATCATCGATAGGAAGTCCTTCTTCGTAATGATTGGCGAAAGAACCAACGTTACTGGTTCACAGATCTTCCGCAAATGCATTCTAGAAAAAGACTACAACAAGGCTCTGAAGATCGCTCGAAGTCAGGTAGAAAATGGGGCTAACATCATCGACATCAACTTTGATGATGGAATGCTCGACTCCGAGGAGTGCATGACGCACTTTCTCAACCTGATCGCTTCAGAGCCGGATATTGCCAATGTCCCGATCATGATCGACAGTTCTAAGTGGGAGGTTTTAGAAGCAGGACTACGTTGCATCCAAGGGAAGGGGATCGTCAACTCTATCAGTTTGAAAGAAGGGGAAGAGACCTTCCTCCGTCAAGCCTCTCTCATTCAACGCTATGGCGCCTCTGTTGTGATCATGGCCTTCGATGAAAATGGTCAAGCCGCAGAAAGAGACGAGAAAGTTCGCATCTCAAAAAGAGCCTATACACTCCTCACGGAGACCCTCGACTTTGACCCCTGCGATATTATTTTTGACCCCAACATTCTGACCGTTGGTACCGGTATGGCTGAGCACAACAACTACGCTGTCGACTTCATCGAAGCTCTGCCTCAGATTCAAGAGCGTTGTCCTTATGTTCTTACCAGTGGAGGGATCAGCAACATTTCGTTCTCATTCCGAGGGCAAAATAAAATCCGAGAAGCCATCCACTCCTGCTTTCTATACCATGCTATCAAAAATGGACTGAGCATGGGTATCGTCAATGCTGGGATGATTGAAGTCTACGAAGATCTCGATCCAGAGCTACGTCTTTATGTAGAAGATCTGCTTCTCAACAGACGAGAGGATGCAACCGAACGGCTCCTAGATGCTGCCGCAAAGTATAATGAGCAGAATAGCTCCCAAAGCTCGATAAAAGAAATAGCCAACTGGAGGACAAAATCCCTTGAGGAACGAGTAAGCCACGCCCTTGTCCACGGTCTTTCTGACGACATAGAAGCCGACATGGAAGAAGCCCTCCACAAATTCCCGGCCCCCTTAGACATCATAGAAGGCCCTCTCATGGCAGGGATGAAAAAAGTCGGAGAGCTGTTCGGTGATGGCAAGATGTTTCTACCCCAAGTCGTCAAGAGTGCACGGGTCATGAAAAAAGCTGTTACCTACATCGAACCATTCATGAAGAAAGGCGCTGATGGTAAAGCGGAAAGACAGACAACCTTCGTCATTGCCACTGTAAAAGGTGATGTGCATGATATTGGCAAAAATATCGTGGGTGTGGTCCTAGCCTGTAACAATTACAAAGTGATAGACCTCGGAGTGATGGTTCGCTGCGATGAAATTCTCCGAGTGGCTCGTGAGCAAGGGGCAGACTTCATCGGCCTAAGTGGTCTTATCACCCCTTCCCTCGATGAGATGATTTTCAATGCTAAAGAAATGACAAGACAGGGCTTTAAGATTCCTCTGCTCATAGGGGGAGCCACTACGAGCAAGGCTCACACTGCCGTGAAGATTGCCCCTCACTACCCAGCTCCCGTCTGCTATGTGGCAGACGCCTCGCAAGTGGTAGCCGCCTGCAACGATTTTTTAAGGGAAGATAAAGAAAGCTTTATACAAAAGCACTTGGCTGAGCAAGAAAAAATACGGGTTCGTTTTTATTCCCAAAAAGAAGAAGGGACTTATCTCCCTATCGAAGAAGCCCGAGCAAAGGGCTTCCACAGTCCACATCCCTCTATAAGCGAACCAGCTTGGCTGGGAGTCCGAGACATCCATTCCATCACACTCGATGAAATTGCGAGTTATATCGATTGGTCGCCCTTCTTCTGGTCCTGGGGCATGAGTGGACAGTTCCCCAAAATCCTCGAGTCTGCCAAATCTGGTGAACAAGCTCGTTCTCTTTTTGCGGATGCCCAACGTCTTTTAAAAGACATCATAGTCAACCGTCGTTTCCTACCCAAAGCTATCGTTGGCCTTTGGCCTGCTCTGCGAGTAGGTGACGATGTGGAAATTTACAATCCAGAGGATAGATCCAAGGTTCTCTCTCGACTGTGTTTTCTGAGACAGCAAAGAACGAAAGATTTGGAAGAGTCTGAGGAATCAAGCTCAGAGCACTACCTATGCTTGGCCGACTATATTCTAGCTGCCTCACCACAGATATCATCGCATACCTACGACTACATCGGAGCCTTTGCCCTCAGCTCTGGACATGAGGTGAATGACTATGCTGACTTTTTCTCTAAAAAAAATGACGACTATTCATCCATCATTATCAAAGCCCTAGGAGATCGACTAGCGGAAGCCTTTGCCGAATTACTTCACAAAAAAGCTCGGAATGTATGTGGTTATGGTAAGGATGAAAATCTGAGTGTCGACGATATGATCCGAGAGCGTTACCGAGGTATTCGCCCCGCTCCCGGTTATCCAGCCTGTCCTGATCATACGGAGAAGCTTAAACTCTGGAAGCTGCTCGACGTTGAGCGCAGGACGGGGATTACTCTGACCGAAAGCTTTGCTATGAACCCCCCTAGTTCAGTTTCTGGGTATTATTTCTTCCACGAAGAAGCCAGGTACTTCCGTGTTGGAAAAATTCAGAAAGACCAGATGCTCGACTACTCAAAGCGCAAAGACATGCCCCTATCTGAACTCGACAAATGGCTATCCCCCAACCTAGCTTACGAACCTTGACAGAATGGCCTACAGGTGGATAAACCCTCTTGTTGGAAGCGGTAGCCCGTGTTCCAGACGGTTTGGTGATTTCAGACTCAGCCGTACTCGGACGTGTTATATCCGATGCCGATATGAAATAACGCGTGCTCTCAACGGACGGTGCTACCTAGTATGAGTTGATACTGTTCGCGAAGGGATGGAAGTGAAAATTTTTGATCTTTTATTCTCTCCGTGACTGGAGTGGTCACGAACTCTTCAATGACGGTGAGCATTCTAGATGCCGTCCCACCCTCGGGGAATATCTCCGGAAAAATGGTACGAAGATCGTTGAAAGTTTGTTTATTCATCAGTGGATCATTGTCAAAAAGATTGAGCAGGAAGGCCTCCTGATCCATGAAGTACGAAGATGCAGCGAATTTTTGAAATTTTCTCCTTGGATTCAATATTTTTTTTGCCAGATTCTGGAATATGGACTTAGATCCGGCTACGCGTTCAAGAAGGGATTTTTCTCGAAACTGAAATTCAATAAATTTTTGATACTTTTCAGATCCTACTAGTCTTTCGAGGTTGAATCTCAAGAACGTAGCCAACTCTACGGACTTAGCAAGGGCCTCCTGATTTTCTGCGATATACTGACGACCCCCTTCCCCTTTTTTCATTTCAGAAAGCAACCTCAAGTCTCCTGCAGCTACAGTGATGGGGGAACCACTACCCTCAACCCCTTCCCCGAAAGTTTCATCCTTCATCTTCTGCGTGGAGCCAAAATCTACAAAAACTGGTGTTTTATCAGGTTTTACCATCGTGTTTGCTACTTTATAATCACGATAGATGAACCCTGCCTTGTGGAAACCTTCCACCGAATCGAGCAGAGCAGTAAAGTCTGCTAACTTGGCTTCTGGAGGTGCTTCCTCTGGTAGTTTTGTTAATAAAGGCATGATAAGGATAGTCGATCCATCCCCAAAGTTTTTCCCCGCTAACATAGGAAGAAATCTGCTATCGGCAGGTTGCTTGCTCAAGGCCTCCATTGCGTCAATCTCTGATATTTTTTGGTCAGCTAAGCCCTCTATTTCTATCCCATCCATATCGCCATCCTTAATGATTTCAATACCTTCTCTAGAAACACTTTCCATAGCTTTAGGTTCAGAAGTTTTAGCCTCTTTGGGAAGTTCTCCAGTTATTTTGATGACGAGTTCGATAGAAACGCCTTCCTTAGTTGTGAAGGTGATTTGTCGCACTTTCCCAAATTTTCCTACCCCCATAATCGCATCGAATTTTAGTGTCCCTCCAGCAAAAGGAATGACTCCACCAATAGGCTGCGCCTGTGTAAGCATGAATATGGCCCGAAACTTCTTGTCAACCTGCCCTGGGTTATCCTTGTCCTTGAATTGATTGGTCAGTAACTGTGTTGCTTGATAAATTTGCTCATCCGTAGCTTTTGAGCCTTCGGGCTGTTTTTTTAAGAAAGGTAGCACGGTATTAGCATAATGAATGGTCTGCCCTTGTCCTTTTAAGACAGCATATTCTTCTGGACTTAATTTAGCCCTATCAAAAAGCTTTGCCAATAACTCTGCTTTTCTGTCTTCTTTCCCCACAAGGGCTCCTTTTCCATCAGGGATGAGCCCTGCAAGTCCTGTGAGATGGAGACCGGCCTCTTGTTGATCTAGCTCACTAAGGGAAAGTCCATTCTTATAAAGGTAATTCGCAAAATGGGAGAACGTTTGGATAAAGGTGGAGTAGATGCTTTTGTTGTTAAAGGAGACTAACCTTCCCTTTTCATCTGTGCATAAATCTCCAACCCCTAAGGTAGCTCGAGGAGGGCTTAGATTTTTTAAGAAACTGTCTATGTCGTTTTCAGAGCTCACCAGAACTTGTCCAGAATCTTGATCTAAAGTATAACGCAGACATGTTTTTGTGAGTGCTTTTCCACCTGCTTTAACGATTCCATCTGATTTCATTTCTGCTACTTGGATATGATTTTTATTCAGCTGATTTTGGAAATCAGGGTCTACGTTTTTCTGAGGAGAGCTGTCTTGAAGCCGAGGATACAGACCTATGTCTTGAGATCTGTATTCAAGCTGTAAAGGCTGATTATTTTTCTGAATATAGTTTTCATAATCGATGGTAAAAAGAGGCTTAGTAAGAGGTAAGTCCTCACCCTCTGTCGACGAAGAATCTAGGCCAAGACTCTGATTTTGACTTTGACCTGCCGCCTTCTTCTTCGCTATTTGCTTGCAAGAATGTATAAAGAAGAAAGAAGTCCAGATGACAAGTTGGGAAACAAACCATTTTCTTTGGAATGAATGCATGTTAACCCTCACTCCGCTCTTAGGTTGCCTAGGACTCTTCGGTAATTTTTTGAAATGATTAACGGTTCTAGAGATTATCCACCTTCATCCTCAGTCTTTGTGCCTTCGAATGGGGGTGGGAGTCCAGCTCTAGGGGAGAGAGGAGAACGTGGGCTGTTTTGAGTATGCTGAAAACATATAACCGACGACATCAGGAAATAACCGTCTCTGAAATCGAAAGAATTAGGTTTGATTAAAAAGGTATCAAATAAAAAATAATTCTAACACGCGTACGAGAAATAGGTATTCGATGTCCATCAACATCTACTACCAGATAAAAAAGGTTTGACAGTCCCCCCATACTTTCTACATCAGTCATAGCTTCATCTAGAGCTGCCTGCTTATTCTGAGGACTAACTCTAGGCGCAGATAATGCTTCCTGTCTGGCTCTTGCCTCTGCATCTGCTTCTGCTCTAGGGGCTGCACCTTGTCCTTTTCTTGGCTGTTTTGCTAGTAATCTTGCTAACTCTGCTTGATCTTCTGCTATTCTGCCTTTAAGCCCTGCTCGTTCTACTACACCCTGTTTTGTAGCAGCTTTCTTCGCCTTTGCCCGGCGTGCACGAGCTTGTTTTTCAGCAACTTCAGCTCTTCTTCCCCTCGGCATATCTCCTGGCGACTCTCTTGCATTACCTGGGGCAGGTCTCGAAGCTACTTCCCTCCTATGAATAGCCCCGACCCTTCTTTTTATATCTACCCGTTTTGCCGCTAGGTCTGCGTCCTGTCTGGCTCCAACTGCTCCCTTCCACCCTCCTAATCCAAACTGAGGACTTTCCTCCTCCTCAGGATTTCCCCGACCCAACTCCCAGGCTAGAACTAAACCTCTGAGACCCAAGAAAGCAAAAAAATTACTTATTGAAATGATGGGCTGTGCATACTCACTTTTATTATTAAACGAAAAAATTTTTCCTTGACCATCAGTACAAAGATCACCTGCGGAGGTGATAGCCCAGCCTCCTTCCCAAGGTCCGTCTGAGAACGAAGAGTTAGATCGACAGCTCAATCGGACACGCCACCAACTTGTCGAAGACAGGGTAGCAGTTGGAAATCGGATCAAAAGTAAACTGATGCAATCCGGCTTCTTCTCATAGGACCCTTCGGTAATTTTTTGAAATGATTAACGGTTCGGTTCTAGAGATTATCCACCTTCATCCTTAGTCTTGGTGCCTTCGGGGGGTAGGAGTCGCAACAGGAGTACCGACGGGTCGAGAACCACGAACCTTGGGAACTCGTCTATGTAAGGGTTTTCACTGGGGCCTCGTTTGATCAATGTGAGCCGGCGTAGGCTCTGAGTATCACTGCTACCACAGAAAGAGAGGGGAAAAGAGAGGCAAAAGTGGTTTCCAGTGGCGGAACACCAAAGAAATGCATGTTATCAAGGTTTACGATGGTCACATGGGTAAGTGCAGGACTCCCATATGAGTAGCTTGCTACATACTGGTCATCGGCATCATACTGGACAATAGTAAGGTATATCCCTAAGTTTGCAGCAGTAGCAGCAATCACAGGCTCATCCGCCCACGCTAGCGGGTCGATGAGACGTCCTCGTATATACTGATCAAAGCTATCAGGCCCACTTGCTGAAAAAAATTCTGTTAAGCTGGGATCATGTGTCAGGGCTATGAGGGCCATCTCTTGCAACTCAGGCGCCGTCAAATGGGGATCTACCCCCGAAGCGAGCAGAGCATTGAAAAAACAGAGACCATCACCCCTCACATTGATGAAACCATGCCTTCTCGCAAACTCTTCATAATACGCAGTCATCCCTATTTGATCTCCAGGAGAATCACTTCCGAAAGAACCTTCGAGTTTCGAATCAGGGATGGAGATCTGAGACCTGTCATCTGGCAAAGACGTCGGGTCAGCTAACAAAGTAGAGTGGACAACCGCCAGCATGCTTACCAAAGATTCTGCAGCTAGTTTTAAGGCAAGATCTTTTATGTAGGGACTCGATTGAAGAACGACTATAAACTTCTCAACCTCTCTGGCATCGTTAGCGAGCTTAGTTTGCAGACGTTCTTTCTCTTCTGAAGAGGGATTCTTTTTAAGAAAGGACGTATAGTCCAGCATCGTGTCAAAGAGAAGCCCACCAGCTTGAAACAACATTTTGAAAACAGCTCGCCTTCTCTCGACATCCGACCGCCGCGAAGGAAACAAGCTTGCCGCCTTTAAAAAAATTTCTACATCCCCATTTAAATGCTGATAAAGAGCTCTACAAGTAAGAAAGAGCGACCGTGCCAGGGGAGACTGTATGTGACTGGACAGAAAATCTAGCATCATAAGAAGGGATCGAAATCTTCCGAGTAAGGGCCTAGCTCCGTGTTTTTCTACTGCCTTCTTGGAAAGCTCTAACTTCCGTATTAAATCTTGCAAATCCCTCTTCATTCGGGAGATCTCTTCTGGCAGATGAGACACAGAATGGGAAGAATCCGTAGGGCTCGCAGCCATAGCTCGGGGAAGACTCCAACCCGAGAACAACGAACAAGCAAAGACAAAGAGTAAGAACAAGGACCGAAAACGGCACCACACAGCTTGCCAGACCCTAGAATTCGATAATTTTTTTGAACACTTACACATCAGTTTGTTCTCTTATAAACAACATCACCATCCCTAGGGGATGTTTCCGCATTATGTCCCTATTTTGATGAGTACACCAGTAAACTCGTGTCCTTAATGTTTCTCCAGCCTAAAATGACAACGCCCCCCCTGTGCTCTGGTGGATCTTGGGACCCCCAAGCCCCCAAAGTTAGAGGGTGAAGCACTGAGTGACGGAGGAGCAACCGGAGCAGGAAAAAGCACAGCTCTAAGAAAACCACTAGTCAGTCCCAGCTCTGTCAGCCCCTCAGCAGGAGGCACAGCGGCTACAGGAGGGGCTGGATCAAGCTCCCATCTCACTTGTGGGGGGAGATCCTGTAGCGTTCCACCCTTCGGAACGGGAGCTGCAGGAGCAGGAGTAGCTGCAGGAGCAGGAGTAGCTGCAGGAGCAGGAGCAGGAGTAGCTGCAGGAGCAGGAGCAGGAGTAGCTGCAGGAGCAGGAGCAGGAGTAGCTGCAGGAGCAGCTGCAGGAGCAGGAGCAGGAGCAGCTGCAGGAGCAGCTGCGAATTCAGCCTCTGCCTGAGCCAACTGTTCTCCTGCTGTATCTGAATTGACGCCGAAGAAGTGGAGATTATTTAAGTTAGCAATCACGACGGGGGGAGAGCTTGAATTACCATATTTGTAAATCCCGATGATTCTCCCAGATAAGTCATAATGGATAACGATAATGTACATCCCTATAGAGTCGGCTGTGGCTGCAATAACAGGTTCATTAGCCCATTCTTGGGGATTTCGAAGACGTCGCTGTATCTCATCCACGAGATCACTACCTAAATAAGGTACAAACTGTGGGTTATGGGATAAAGCCTCTGTGGCCATACGCTGGAGCTGTCGAGCCGATAGTCCTCGGGCAGTGCCTGAGGCATGTAGAGCATGGAAAAAGCAAAGTCCATCACCTTTCACGTTGAGGTAGCCATGCCTATCAGCAAAGTCCTGAAAGAATTTCCTTTCTCTCTCTTCTACCTCATCTTCGCCTTGCAAAGCCCACGTGAGAGCATCAATGTCCATCTCGCTTAGTAATGGCTCATCTCTACCGCTAAGTAGGGGGGGATCTTCGATTTGACTGCCAAGGGCAACGGCGGCCGCAGCACGCAATAGTTCTATGGCGGAAGCATCCAAAGGCTTAGCAGCACCAGACGATGACCTTGAAAGAAGCTCTATGCCTGGAGAACCAAAAGGACTCCTCGCAGAAGCAGATGAAACATCAGTGGGGGATTTGTCACCAGACTCCAGGCTAGCTATGCTATTCCCTAGAATTCGTCTTATTTCCTCGAATCTCCTTGTGGAAATAGCTGATTTTTTCCCTGGGGAAAACGTTTTTCGATAGGCCTCATCAAGCATTAAAATAGATGTTTGGATATATTTGTCACAGTCAGCCTCCTCAGCAGGGATGTTTGATATAAACCGCTGCAAAAAATCTCGAACAAGAACTTTCGTCCGTTGACCAACTTCAGCTTCCAATTTGTTAGCTTGCAGATACCTTCTGAGGCTTTGATAGAATTTGTCAACCTTCCCTATCCTAGCTGGAAGGCAGCCATTCAGCGCACCTAAGGCTTTAAAAAACTGCCCCATAAAGTCATCATCAGGTATGACATATTCTATAACGGGAACAGAGCCATAGGCCGCTGTTGATCTCGCAACTCCACTCATTTTTTTGGCTAGAAAGTAGGCATCTCTAAGCATGACGAACAACATCACCGCCCTCATCTCTGGATCCACCTGTAAATCGTCACCATGGAGAGCTGGTCGTTTGCCTACGTAAACATCAAGCTCCTCGTATCCCGGCTCAGGACCTGCCTGATAGAGCGCTGATGCCCCCGGTGCTAGCCCTAGCTCAAAATCTTCTACTGGCTGCGAAGCTTCTTTCGCTGGGTTCGAATCTGCCAGGAGAGATGCTCTGATCTGAGCAGATATCTCAGGGTTCAGACGATGAAAGCGTCTAAGAGACATAACCGTGAGCATACCATCTCTACCTAGACCAGCAGGATCATCCTTCTGCTCATCGCTCCATTTTTGGATGCCTACTATAATTTCATCATAAATAGCAAGTTCAGCTTCTGTAGCACCAACCGCAGGCTCGTGAGGTCCATCCACCAGCCTAGGTCTACTAGCAGGACCCTTATGCAATCTCTTGACTCTTCTTGACTCTGCTCTTTCTTCTCTCAGTTCCTTCTGGGTTTTCTTCTGCTTTTTTTTACCCTGCTTCGGGGCATCTACTCCGCCTTTTTCTTCATCCAGGGCCTCTTGCGTTTCCCCATCAAGAGGAGCATCTTCGCCGTCAGCTGCAGGGGCTTCTTCCACGTCCTCTTCTGGAGCTGCTTCCACCTGCCCACTCAGAGTCTTAGGCTTTTTTTTGCCCTTTCCTCCTTTGCCACCTTTTTTCCCTGCAAAAGCCATGGGGACTGAACTCAGCAAAAAATAAAAAATCAGAACAACTATTGTCTTTGTCTTTAAGGTTTGAGTTTTGTGCATACGAGCCTACCTATTCGCTGTTTTAAATTTAACTAGCGCGATATAAGCATCTATTTGTAATAAAATCAATTTGTATTGCAAAATATTTTTATAAAAAAGTAAGATTTTATAAAAATATGTATATAATATAAGAACTTGCTTAAAAGCCTGAGCCGATTTTCGGCTCAAGTTAAGTCTTATTCTGCGTTCTCAACGGACGGTGCCACCTAGTATGGATCGATACTGTTCGAGGATGAATGAAAGTAAAAATTTTGGATTTTTCAGAAGCACTCTCTTCAGAAGCGCTGTCCATAGCTTTAGGTTCGGAAGTTTTAGCCTGCCAATCACTCTGCTTTTATGTCTATATTTCCTAAAGACTTAGGGGTTTTGGGAATCTGCATCTGGATTCAAAGGTAAAAACCTAAGGGAAGACTCCCCCTGATAGAGGATAAGAGCCATAGTGTAAGCAGGGCCAGAACTTGAAGCAGGTAAACTCGACTTCATCTCACTGAGACTGAGCTGAGGTTCTACCAACGGAGCTACTCCCGTTAAAGGCTCAGGTGCTTGCCTTACAACACCTCGGCTTAAAGCGGAAACTTTTTGGCTCTCTATTTTGTCTGTAAAATCTTTTATAAATTTTTTGTAATCTGGGCCACGCTCTATGATGTCTGCTACTTTACCCTTAGTTTCATCCTCAACAGTATTTCTAACCTCATCTATATTCGCTTCAAAATCTTGCCTCTGTAACGCAACCTGATCTCCAATTTGATCTTGCATTTCAACTATATCGCTGCTAACTTTTGTCAGGCGTTCGATCTCTGGATCAATGTTGGATATTAGATCAGTGATCGAAGTCCTCTGACTCTTGAGTCTAGCCCTAAGTCCCAGCGTTTCATCGTCATATCCACCCAAGCCCGGCTTCTGTTCCCCCATTAAATCAATAACCCTGGCTAATTCAATTTTTAATTCTTTCTTTTGTTGCTCCAATATTTCCAATTTTATCAAAATAATTTTTTGATCAATTACAGATCGGACACCATCATCTACAATTTTTTCACGTATTTTTTCGTCTAGTCCTTTGATCTTCTGATCCAGTTCTTGAGCCTTCTCTCCTTTTAGAAATCCCATCGCATCCTTTGGAGTTATCCTTTCCTCTGGATTAATATGTGCCAGCAGTCTTGCAACCTTGAATTCCTTAGATTCCTGAATACCAACTAAATAATCTCGCTGTTCCGTTAACTTGGCACGCTCTAAATTAAAAGAGTCTTTTGGGCTAAGTTCATCAATTAAATTTTTCAATTGCATAATTTTAAAATTGAGGTTACGGATGAAACCTCCTTGAAAAAAAAGATATTTATCAACATCGATAGCAGCCCAAGATGGTCTTTCTTCTATTGCAACTAAAATTTTCCAAATATCATCGGGGAAAAGGGTCCGTAGGATAAACGTTCCTCCAGAATATCTATCCTTTAAAAAGGGATTTTTGACTACTGCAAGACTGCTGACAGAATCAAAAACTGCCGGATCTCGATAGTATGGAGATCCGATTGCCAAGAAGTCCGTATTCCCCTCTTTTATATCTTCCCCCTCTTTTATATCTTCCCTCTTGATCCCTGGAAAATCAGCGGGGACTAACCTCCCCCCCACAAAGACCGTATTTTCAGGTTTTAAATCACCATGAATGACTTTCATCTTTTCCATTCTTTCAAGGCCTTCTAGAAAGTTCTCTCTCATATCTTGAAGGGCTTTTTTATCCATACTATCCAAATCCTTAGGAAGCGCTGATTTCCCATCTCGAACAAGCCTCATCATTGTAATTCCGTTATTGACGGCAATAAGATATTGGTGCTGATCATCAGCAGATTTCCTCCCCAACTCAAGCTCCGTTTGAGCTGACTCCTTTATTTTTTTCGAATCATAATCCCTTTTTTGATGTGGTACTTTCATCGCAATTTGGGATCTCACCCCATTCTGGGTAATTTCTACTAAATGGACTCTACCAAAACTTCCTACACCAAGAAGAGTTCCAAGGTAAGCTTCCTCTGAGTCTTCTTCTAACTTGGCATTTTTTAACCCTAAAAATTGATGCAGTCCTATGTCAGGAGCAGTTAGCTTTTGAACATATGCGAACAGCGTACTAAAGGCACTAGTGTTAGCTCCAGGTGCAGCTTTAAGTTTGAAGCTTATCCCTTCGAACGTTAGTCCCTGAAGGTTACCATCTAGTAATTGTGTCAAATCACCAGCTTTCATATTGCCAAACGCCTGGGTAGCCGCAGTTATTAGTTTGGCTTCAGCTTCAGCTTTTAATTTTTCCCTAGCCACAACCTTTTCGTAGGCTCGTTCTACGTCTGCTTTCCATCCTGTAACTTCTACTGTCCGTCTTCCAACTTCGATTCTTTCAGGGGTAGGAGCTCGTGGAGTTTCTTCACCCCAGGCAATCCTCACAGAACCTCTGGAGCCAACCTCAGACATACCAGGTGATGAATCCACGGAACCGTCAGATGGAGGCCGACTTCTTGGTCCTGTAGTGCGAGAGTCGATCCCGGTAGCCCTCTTTCTTTCTACTATCTCAGTCCTCATGTACAAATCACCCTCCCGAGGACCCCTTGTCGGTTTTTTTGCATCAGATATTCGCTGATCTACAATCACTTCACCAACTGAAAATCTACCAGTTAAACCAAGTGAATTTGCAGAAGCAGACTTTAGAGCTACGCTGAAATCAGAAGAGAGCCCTCTGCGCTCTAAAAAATCTAAAAAATTTTGAGTGGTGAAGTATGGATTAGCGGAAAGACTCTGATTGTTAAAAAAACCTATTTTTCCACCTTGAGCTACGCAGAGCTGGCCAGCACCCAGCAAGTCCAGAGAGGGTTGGATATCTTTAAGAAATAAATCTATAGCATTATCTAAAGTGGATAAAAGTAAACTGTCCGATTTGGCTTCTAAGGCGTAACCATAACAAGCTGCCGCAAGAGGACTTCCTTTTTCACTATCAAGTATAGTTCCATCACTACTAAGTCTAGCGACAATGATATTGTGTTTTTTAATGTCTTTCTGAAGAGTGGGATGTTTTGCAAAATTTAGAGGCGTGGAATCGCTACCCTTTCCTGTCTGAAATAGGTAGAGGGAATCATTACTGTATATTTTGCTAAATTCTTGAGTAGTCCAATTATAAGCAGTCTCATCGTATGAAAGTTTTAAGTCAGCATTGACAGTTGCAAGACCTAATGAACCGGAACCAGTACCTGAACGAATCAACAATGAACCCGATGCACCGTTTTCTTGAAGCTTGGGTCTTTTAGATATCTGCCTGCACGATATATCAGCAAGAAGACATATTGCTAAAAAAACAAGGCCATTGATGATTCTCATTTCTATCTCCTTAAACACAAACATTCGAACGGCCTATCGGTCATAAGATATTTTTCTTGAAACGGGTGAGCTGGTGGGACGTAGCAAAGCTCAAGCGGGGACTAACGAGAGGATGGAGGGACGGAGTTGAGAACATTCGAACTGAACCCCCACACCCCTCAAAATCCATTTCCAAATCAAGGTCTTATAGAATAATCCTAGGATAAAGGGCTTGCGAAAAACAGGGTGTGAGCCAAGAACTCCTCTACGACTATGCTAAACAGGCCAGTGTACTGCTGGGTGGTTTTAAGCAAATAGAACCTGATCTCCAGCAAGAATCCATCATCGACCTTATGGTGCTAGAGGCTCTCAACACTTCAGACATCGAAGGAGAGAGCTTCGACCCTTTAGACCTACGCTCTTCTATCGAACAAGAATTCGGATTCAAAATTTCAGCAAGCATCAAAGATGCCCACGCACTTGGGATTTCTAAGCTTATGGTGAACGTAAGAAATATCCTTCCTAGCCCCCTCTCAAAAGAAATGCTCTTTCATTGACAATGATCTGATCATTTCAGATCCATTTAAGCGTAAGCATATGGACATTGGGAAATGGCGAACAAGTACCGAGACGATGCGTATTGTGTCAGGAAGTTTTGGACAAAAAAAATCGATTTTGAAGCACCTCCAAGTCAGGACATAGCTAGGGAAATGGATCGATATATCGACTGGTACAATCAAAGCCTCCATCATAAGCCCAAACTGACAGGGCCTGTCCGAGCTGCCCTCGCTCACTTGCACTTTGAGTGCATCCACCCCTTTGAAGATGGTAACGGTCGAGTGGGCAGAGCCTTTGCTGAAAAAGCATTATCAGAAGACTTGGGGAAACCCGTTCTCCTTAGTCTTTCCAGCACGATCAATAAAAACAAAAAACAATATTACGAAGCTCTGACCACTGCGAGCAGACCCCAGATCAACATCACACCATGGATAGAATATTTTGTAAAAACAGTTCATCAATCTCAACTAGACGCCAAAGAACAAGTCAACTTTGTCCTGCAGAAAGCTAAGTTCTGGCAAAGGCACCAAGACTTCTTAAATACGCGTCAAGAAAAAGTCCTTGCAAGAATATTCAAAGAAGGACCTGCTGGTTTTGTAGGAGGAATCAACGCTCAAAAATATATGAAAATAGCAGCCTGTTCAAAAGCAAGTGCTACTCGTGATTTAGCAGAGCTGCTTGAACGAGCTTGCCTCTATCAACTACCCGGAGGGGGGCGTAACACCTCTTATGCTCTGCTCTTGCTGTGAGGCGTTGGTTCTTTTTAGGACAGCCCTCTTCTAAGCGCTGCAGAACTCACTTAAGGGCCTTTATCTGATTGAATACTTAGACAGATTGGCTCGAGGTGACGGGACTTTTACTAGTTGGGAGAACGTCACCCTCATCCGTAACTAGTGGGTGAACGTCACCCTCATCCGTAACTAGTTGGGAGAACGTCACCCCGAGCGAAGCCGAGGGGTATCTTGCCTCAACCGAAGGCCGAGGAACGAGGCCGTTAGGCGGTCAGGTCAATGTCATTCGGTTAGGCAGAATTCTTTAATCGACTGCTTTGTTTTAACTCGAGACCCATTCGACTTCGTCCACCTTTGGTGGACTTCGCTCAGGGTGACGGGGCTTTAACTGGTTGGGAGAACGTCACCCCGAGCGAAGCCGAGGGGTATCTTGCCTCAACCGAAGGCCGAGGAACGAGGCCATTAGGCGGTCAGGTGATCTTCCCTAAGATCAGGGCGCAAGATAAGGCCTGAGCTCACCACTGCTGATCACGAGGTCGATAATGTTCTCTTTAGGAGGAAGTGGGCAGGTGGCAAAATGCGTGAATGCACAGGGTGGATTGACCGCTTTATTGAAGTCGATTTCGACCTTCCCTTTTTGAGCCAGAGCTGTACGGAGAAACCTTCCAGCTCCGTAAGTGCTCTTCACACTGCTTCGATCACGAAAGATAAAAAACAAACCATCTTCCAATACCCTTGGGTAGAGCCTATAGAGCTTCCCCTCTCGCTCAAACTCTGCATAACCGGAGATCTTTTCGAGACTCTCATTCCCCAAGATGTCGGGAACCATGATCTCTTGCTCTCCTTCAAGGGGCACCCAGCTAGCCTCTATAAGCCAGTCTTTTTGAACCGGGTACCAAGACCGACCCTTGAACTTGCTACGCAGCTGACTCTCCTTATCTTTAATCCTGATCCCCAGACCGTTCGCACGTTTGATCACAAAAAACATCACTCGATGATTCAGATCGACCATAGTCGGGTTCTTGTCTTCATCGTGATGAAGCGGATAAGATCGACCTTTCACAGCAGGCTTTCCGTCTATCCACAGAGCCCCTGATTCGGCAACAACCAGGCTCACCTCTCCATCCTTTAAGATCACAGTCCCTAGAACCTCAGGAGTGCCTTCTGGCAAAACTATACTTTTATCCACACCCGAACCTATGCTGTTTTCACCAGACTGTAACCAGCTAAGGCCGACGACACTGAGCCAACCGTCCTCTGCCCGCAACTTCAGATCTTGCAGCACCCGCCACTGCTCGATCTGTTCTTCATAAGTTGCGGCGGAATGACTTTCCCTACTATTGTATTCTGACATATATCACCTTATGTTTGGAAAAAGGACACAACGAATGCCTATTCATTCTAACAGTGGACAGGAAGTACAAATGAAAGCCAAAGACAACGTCCTAGTCGATGAGCTGTACCAGAAGCCATCTCTCAACGAGCTTCGCAAAAAGCTAACACCCCAGCAATACTCTTGTACACAAGAACAAGGTACCGAAAAGCCTTTCGACAATGCCTACTGGAACCATCACGAAGACGGCATCTATGTCGACATTGTCAGTGCTAGGGCCCTCTTCAGCTCTATAGACAAATATGATTCTAAATCTGGCTGGCCCAGCTTTACCCAGCCTATCGATGAAGACATCCTGACTCTCCAAGATGATCACAAAATGGCTGTAAAACGGACAGAAGTAGTCGCCAAGCTCTCCCAGTCTCATCTTGGCCACGTCTTTGATGATGGCCCCGGCCCCACTCATCAGCGTTTCTGCATCAACTCAGCCTCTCTTCTCTTTGTCCCCCTCGACCAGATGAAAGCCAAAGGCTATGGAAAATATCTATTCCTATTCAGAGAGAAAAAACACTGGCAACTGGCCACCCTTTCAGGAGGCTGCTTCTGGGGGATGGAACATCTCCTAGAGGAAATCCCCGGAGTCATCGAGACCCAGACTGGGTATACAGGGGGATCGACGAAACTCGCCAGCTACAGCTCCGTAAAAACGGGCACAACAGGCCACACAGAGGCTGTGCAAATTCTCTATGATCCAAAGAAGCTGTCTTATGAAAAAATATTATTGAATTTTTTCAAAATGCATGACCCCACCACAAAAGATCGACAAGGTAACGATGTCGGATCGCAATATCGATCTGCTATATTTTATCACAATGAAGAGCAGAAAAAAGCTGCTGTTGAGCTCATGCTGAAAGTGGAACGTTCAAAGAAGTGGAAAAACCCCCTCGTCACCCAGCTCGTTCCTGCCTCTGACTTCTGGCGAGCAGAAGAGTTCCATCAAAAATATCTCGATAAAAACCCTTACGGTTACACGTGTCACTTTATCCGTAATTTTGATTTTTGAATCAGGACGAGAGGATCTAAGCGTGAAGGAATACGCCTAGAGCAAGGAGAAACCATCCTGCAATCAAACTGAGGCCACCGATGGGGGTGATGGGCCGACCGACGCGGCGGGCAGCTTCTACCGCTCGTACGTGCACACCATGGAGACCGACCCTGGTGCGGTCGAGCTCTTCTTGCGCGACTACACCGACGGCTTCACCGAGCTCCCGCGCTCGCGGCGCAGCCAGCTCGGGTGCGACTACTTCGCGACCGACGAGACCAAGCTCCACCGCATCACGATCGTGCACGGGGCCGACGAGCCGTTCAGCAGCGTGGCGGAGGTGGCCGCGACGCTCGGGTCGATCCTTTACCGGTCGGACGTCAAGTGGACGAGCATTTCCAATG
>JAGNWK010000150.1 GCA_017985985.1 Oligoflexales bacterium | reverse complement strand
TACGAACCATCCCATCATGCCAGGCAGTGACCTGGAGAGGGCTGTCCGTGGGGTCTGTTGAAAGTCTAAGCCGCTTTAAGCCACTTAAACGAGAAGCGAGCTCGCAGGGGCTTGGCATGAGCTGTTCATCGAAGATGCCCGAGCTGTGTGCCTTGGAGTTGAAAGTTTTAGTGAGAACATCTATGACGGAAAGCCCCTTGCGGACAGCCTTATGCAAACTGCTAAAATCATCAGTAAATCTCCGAAAGAAGCTTATGTTGATCGAGGATATCGCGGTTACACAGGGTATCTTCTTAACACTCGCATTTATCACCAAGAAACAGTGGCTACTGGATGCTAAAAGTGAAGACCGAGACCAGCAGCACCAGTGATCCCTCTTTTTTCCTGGGCCGCGTGCTCATAAGAGGCAACGGCTTGACCACATTCGACGAAGAAATTACCGCTGTTACCGAAGTCGAGTTTCAGCCCGAGATTAATGACCCGGTTACGAGCTAAACCATTCAGCTCGATTGTGCGCACGGCAGAGCGCAGATCAGCATTCATTCGGTAGTGGTCGGTGAAATAGGAGAGGTAAAGCAAAGTGTCTGCGAATAGGGGATAACCGACACTCACCACATAACCCCACATGCTCGCCTTCAAGTTGCCCTTGTAGGGAAAACCGACTTGAAGATCTGTGCTCTGCACAAAGAAGTCTGCTGAGTCTTCCTGAACATTCCCATGGATCTGCAACGATGCTAGCACACCCCCGAAAAATTTTTCATTCTCAGGAGTGATCACCTGGTACTTTAGACCCAGCAAGGTTCCATAGGAGGGGGCCAAATCCACGACTAGATCGAGCTTGTCTACTAGTCCAACGTTAGTGTTGAGAGCAAAAGCAGATGTGTCTTTCATATCCGCTCTCTCAGTGATGGCATTGAAGCTCTTTTCACTGACAATCCCACCTTTCGTAATGAGTACTTCCGTCACATTTCCCCTACTAAGCATGCTGTGACCTTCAAGTATAGACCGTCGGAGTTCCGGTGATGGGGTGTCAGGACTATCAGATCTTTGCTTGGTTTTTAGCGATTCGACTAATGGGAGACGAGATCGATCGGGGCTAGAAAAATGGTGGTTAGGCATAGTGAAACTGAGATTTTTAACGCAACTCGGCATTCCAAGAAAAAGCATCAGAGATATTCGAAAAATTCTAGATTTCATTGAGTACCCCTTGGTTCATGTGCGGGAGTCGTTTTCCTTCCTCCATAGTAAACTGAGGGACAAAGTGGTTGGAAGGGAAAACCAGCAGCGATCTTGCTAGCCTTAGCAGCACGTAATCGTCTTGACAATGGGCTTTGTCGAGGCGTAATGTCTCGCCCCTGGTTTCGATTTGCAACAAATCAACTTGCTATCAATTTCTCGATTTGATAGAGCCTTGTATCCAGCTTAAAAATTAATTTTCAGAAGATAGGAAAAAGAAGATAGGAAAAATAATGGCTCTTTTTAACACTCCAATTATGCCGACTTTTGCCATTATCCTTACGTTTTTCGTCACCGCCAAGATCTGATATCGAAAGAAGATAGGAAAACTGATCTTCTCGTCCTTCCAAACTAGCGAGTTCATCTCAAACTCAGTGAAACAAGTAAAGCACTGCTAAGTCTCCTTGCAGAAGATTTAGCTCACAAACAGTGTTTGGATCCGAGAAGGGGCTATTGGTGGTGGTCTGGGAGAGAGACCAAGGTGTGCCAAGATCTTCTGAACGGCTTCCCTTTCTACGATCGAAGCGATAATCCTCATTTCTCCTCCACAAACTCGACATGTCAAAACATCGATCCCAAAGACTCGGCTCAAGAGCCTGGACCAAGATCCCTTATTGATCTTTTTCTCGTACTTTTTTTCTTCTTTTTCTTGCTTGATCTCTGCTCGAGTCTTACCGGGGATGACCCCACGTCTCAGCTTAGAATTGGGGGCCAAGACACCCCAAAATCTCACGAGATGGAGATTGGGCAGGGGAACCAGAGAGCACAGCTTCTCGATCAGCTCAAGGGGAGATAGAAGAACGTGGGTAATCCCATTCTTCGTAAGACGTCTAGCTACCACACATTCACACCGCCATTCTGATCAAGTATTCTCTCTGTTCAACATGGGAGAGTCAAATGCTAGCTTTTAATCGTCGAACACGTTGAACTGAAAGATCTTCCCACCTGTGCTTGCTGTAGTACAACTATGAAGGACTCTGGCATGACGGAGGAGGCAGAGTTCCTCCACATTATTCCAGCTCAGTTCTTGATTATTCGGCAACTTCGCCACAAGTATCGTTGTACAAAACCCACGGACAAATCACAACGGCTCCTGCTCCTAACAGAATTATTCCTGGCTCTGCTTATAGTGATGAGATGATCCAGGATGTAGCTTTGAGCAAGTACTGCTACTTGATCCCTATAGAGCGATACAGCTCTATAGCTGGTCGATCTGGCGCTATAGATTTACCCCCCCAACAGCTTAATAGGGCTTACCCATGGTCTAGCGGAGTTTGTCTTACCAGCTTACGAAAAATTAAAGGTGGAGGTTAGTTCAGCTGTAGTTCTACATGCAGACGAGACCCCTCACAAAATGCTCGAGGGAGATAAAAAATCCAACTGGTATCTCTGGGGTTTTTCAACAGCTGAAAGTTGTTATTTTGAAATTCACGACACCCGGTCTGGAGACGTAGCCTCTGAATTTTTGAAAGATGCAGCCTGTAAATATTTGGTCAGTGATGTTTACTCCGGGTATCAAAAGGCTGTTCGTGAGAGTAATGAAAATCGCGTTGAGGCTGGCTGTCCGTATGCACTGTCTTTCTCCTTCTAATCGTACTTTGAAGTAGACGCCATCTGCCCAGATGTAGACATGAACCTATCCCACTATCTTCTGTGCCCAGATCATGGTCATAGCCAATGTAACAAAAGCCTCAAAGCACTTGGGTAGTCGCTCCCATCTGATAACAATTCGGCGAAATTTTCGTTGTAGCCATGAAAATGCGCGTTCTACTACATAGCGTGC